>DATEJJ010000322.1:0-7226 GCA_035278125.1 Rugosimonospora sp. | reverse complement strand
TTGGGCGCGCAGGCGGCGTACGCCAACGTGGCGCTGACCCAGGTCAGCCACGACATCTACACCGATGCCCAGGCACAGCACAACACCGAGGTGGAGCCGGACACGTTCACGTTCGGGTCCACGATCGTCTCCGCGTTCCAGGTCGGCCGGGTCTCCGGTGGCGGCTCCTCCAACATCGGCTGGGCCACCTCCACCAACGGCGGTGCCACCTGGACGCACGGGTACCTGCCCGGGATCACCGCCAACGGCGGCGGCACCTTCGGCCAGGTCAGTGACGCCTCGGTGGCGTTCGACGCGCGGCACAACGTGTGGCTGATCTCCAGCATCGGGATCAGCGGCTCCTCGGTGGTGGTGCTCACCAGCCGGTCCACCGACGGCGGCCTGACCTGGGGCAACCCGGTGACGACCGCGACCGGCGCCAACGACAAGAACTGGATCGTCTGCGACAACACCGCGGCCAGCCCGTTCTTCGGCAACTGCTACACCGAGTACGACATCACCAGTTCGGGTGACTCGATCCGGATGCGGACCTCGACCGACGGCGGCGCGACCTGGGGCGCGGCACTGGCGCCGGGCGGCTCGCACGCCGGGCTGGGTGGCCAGCCGGTAGTGCTGCCCAACGGGCACGTGGTCGTCCCGTATCTGTCCACATCGGACACGATCCGGTCGTTCCGTACCACCAACGGTGGCGCGTCGTGGAACTCCACCGTGCAGGTGGCCACCATCAGCCACCACACGGCCGCCGGCGGGCTGCGGGAAGAGGCGCTGCCGTCGGCCGAGATCGACGCGGCGGGCACGGTGTACGTGGCGTGGGCGGACAGCCGGTTCCGCTCCGGCGGGGCGCAGAACGACATCGTCATCGCCAAGTCGACCAGCGAGACCACCTGGGCCGCACCGACCCGGGTACCGATCGACGCCACGACGTCCACTGTGGACCATTTCATTCCGGGTATCGGGGTGGACAAGTCCACGTCGGGTGCCTCGGCGCGGATCGGGCTGACGTACTACTTCTACCCGAACAGCGCCTGTACCGCGTCGACCTGCCAGCTGTCCGCCGGTTTCATCTCCTCGGTCAACGGCGGTACCAGCTGGAGCACGGCGACCCAACTGGCCGGGCCGATGAGCCTGTCCTGGATCCCGAACACCTCACAGGGCCGCATGTTCGGCGACTACATCTCCACCTCGGTAGTGGCCGGCGGCAACGCGTACCCGGTGATCCCGGTCGCCAACGCGCCCACCGGCGCCACGTTCGACCTGGCCATGTACATCCCGACCGGGGGCCTGCCGGTCACCGGCGGCGCCAACACCGCCGCCAGCGCGGCGGTCACCACACCGTCGGCGCGGGTGGCGCGGCAACAGACCGCCCACTGACACTGCCTTCCCAGCCCAACACCCAGGTGCGGGCGCCCACCCGGTGGTGGGCGCCCGCACCCGCGACCGTCCGCGGCAGTGGGACACGGTGGAATGCTCGATCCGTGGCTACGGGCATTGGAAGGGTGGCGGCGGCATCGTGCCGATCACGATGTTCACCGAGCTGCCTGGCGGTAGCTGGGTACCGGCGGCCGGGTTCTGGCTCAGGACGGTGCCGATGTTGTTGCATGTCGGGTCGGTCACCGAGGACACCGCACCGAGCCGTAGCCCGTTGGTGGCCAGGTCACTGGCTGCCTGCGTGGTGGTGTCGCCAGCCAGGTTCGGCACCACGGCCAGCGGCTGAGGTTGACAGCTACCGACCCGCGCGATGCGGGTCCGCCACTGCGCGTTGGTGCCGAAGTACTGATCGGCCACCACCGCGCAGCCGCCGCCGGACACGGTCGGGTCGACAGATACCGATGAGTAGTCGCCGAACCGGGTCTCGGTGGTGGTCGAGCCGGTCACCAGGACGGTACCGGTGGCGATGAGGTTGGGGATGCCGCCGGTCACCAGTGCGCCGTCGACGGTGTCCGACGCGGCGACGCCGGCCGGCGCGTCGGTGTAGGTCCAGGTGAGGTACACGAACACGCCACCGCCGGGGTTGAGCCCGATGCCGAGCGCGGCGTCGAAGTCGTCGCTGGTACCGCTGTGGTACGCCGTGGCCGTGGCGACCGTGTTGGCCGAGACGTTGACCGCGCCGTACCGCACGGTCGGGAAGCCGGCGAGGTCGTAGTCGTGGGTGAACCAGATGGACGCGCCGTCGTAGTACGGCGTCCACAGGATGTTGCCGTCGGACGGGTCCAGTGTGCTGGTCGTGAACGGCTGGTTGGCCTGCCGGGTGGGTGCGTTGAACGGCGCGCTGATTGTTGTCTGCGACAGCGAGGCGCCCGATCCGCCGCTGTTGGTCAGCCGGAAGAGTCGGTAACCGGTGCCGGGTACCGCCGCGAGGAAGAAGCTGACCGGGCTGCTGACCATCGGTATGCCGGCGTTGGTCACCGGCGCGGTCAGCGACGGTACGGAGAAGGTACTGAAGTTGACGCTGGCTCCGGTGTACACCAGGGACTTCGATACCCCGAACACGGCGAAGTTGGTACCCGGATGGGTGAAGTTCCGCGTCGAGATGAGCAGCGCGTTGCGGTCCTGCCCGAGCATCGGGAAGTCCAGGAAGGTACCGGCCGGGAAGGAACCGCCGCTGAACGTGAGCCGGTACACCCACCAGCTGCCGCACGGGTCGGCGGTCTGGCTGGCCGCGATCCACATCGCCGGCGTGGCTGACGACGAGGCCGGGTTCAGCGTCACGGAGAAGCTGAACCGCTGGTTGACGTTGTCCCACTGGACCCGCGGATCGGTCAGGCTGTCAGTGGTGCCAAGGAATGAAGCAAGCTTGACACCGCCGCCGCACTCGACCAGCGCCGCACCGTTGTTGTCGGTCACCTGGAAGAACGCGTTCACCAGCTCCACGATCTGGCTGCCGTTGGTCGCCGCGTTCGGGTCAGGCGGCTGGCAGCTACCGCAGACCGTCTGGTCGGAACCGTCGAAGTTCGTCACCACCGTCGGCGCCAGCGCAGGCACAGCCGCCGGACCCGCCACCGCCCCGGGCCGGTGCCCGACGGTTGGCCGGCGTGGCAGGGAACTGCCATGCCCGTCCGTCGGCGCCACGGGCGGCGACCCGGTTGACGGGCCTGCCCTGCCCGCCCGGCTGGCCAGCGCCCTGACGTTGACCGCCGATGCGTGGGCGCTCGCGGTACCTCCGGTCCCACGCGGCGCCGCAGCGGCCGGGCCGGACGCGCCGGTGACCAGGACCCCGGAAACCAACGCCGCTGCGGCGGCGAGTGCCAAAATCCGCTGTCGTATCCGCACTCCGCGCCTCCTTCGTGCCGGCGCTACCAGCAGCGCCTCCCTTCCTGCACGGCGTTCCATCCGGTTCCACCCGCGTCCCCGGCGGGCGAGCGCCCTACCGCCGCGGGCAGATGGCCGGCAGCGCCCGATACGGGTGGCGAGCCGGTACGGTGCGGTATGGCGTGACGTCAGGGCGAGTGCCCGCCCGGTCGGCCGGGCGGGCACTCGGATGAGCGCGTAGTGCGTGCCGTCAGCAGGTACCGACGCGGCCGATGCGGGTGCGCCAGCCGCCGTCGGTGCCGAAGTACTGCTGGGCTATGACCGCGCAGCTTCCGTTGGCGTTGCTGGGGTCGATCGCCACCGAGGAGTAGTCGCCGAAGCGGTCGTCGGTGGTGTTGGATCCGTTGACGAGGACCACTCCGGTGCCGTGCAGGTCGGGCACACCGGCGCCGGGCTGCACGCTGTCCACGGTGACCGACGTGGAGATGTTGTTGGGTGCGTCGGTGTAGGCCCAGTTGACGTAGATGAACGCGCCGCCGCCCGGGTTGTTGCCGACCCCGACCGACGGGTTGAAGTCGTCGCTGGTGGCGCTGCGGAACGCGGTGGCCATACCGCCGCTGGTGTTGTTGTTGGTGTTGATGGCACCGTACCGGACGGCCGGGAAGCCGGACAGGTCGATGCCGTGTGCGAACCAGATGAAGCCGCCGGAGGCGAGTACGGGCGACCACGCGATGCGGCCGTCCAGCGGGTCGATCGTGCTGGTGGTGCCGGGCTGGTTGGCGCGCCGGGAGGGCGCGTTGAACGGTGCGCTGATGGTGGCCTGCAGGGTGACGCTGGTGTTGGGTCCGGCGCTGTTGGCCATCCTGTACAGCTGGTAGCCGGTGCCGGGGACGGAGCCGAGGAAGTAGCTGAAGGTGCTGCTGGTCATCGGGATGCCACCGTTGGATACCGGCGCGCACTGCGCGTTCACGTTGAACGCGCTGAAGCTGAAGCCCTGGCCGCTGTACACGGCCGACTTGGGGATGGCGAACACGGTCCGGTTCCGGTTGCTGCCGAAGTTGTCGGTGCCGAACAGCAGCGCGTTGCGGTCCTGGCCGAGGATCGGGTAGTCGAGGAGTTCACCGGCCGGGAAGGAGCCGCCGGAGAAGGTGACCCGGTAGACGTTCCAGGTTCCGCAGGCGTTGTTCCCGGTGGTGGCGGCCACCCAGAGGGCCGGCGTGGCGGTGCCGGACGCGGGCACCACGGTCATGACGAAGCTGAAGCGCAGGTTGACGTTGTCGAACTGGACACGCGGGTCGGACAGCGAGTCCGTGCTGCCGAGCAGCGTCGCGATCGTGATGGTGGCGCACTGCTGGGTGCCGCTCTTGTTGTAGACCGCCATCCGAAGGTTGGTCGCCTCCACGATCTGGGTGGTGCCGACCGCGGCGTTGACATCGGAGGGCCGCAGACAGGCCCCGCAGGTGGCCGCCGAGATGCCGGCGAAGTTCGCCACGACACCGGGCGCCACGTTGGGCTGGGCCTGGTTTCCGGCGGTCGTGCCGCTGTTGGCGGTACCCGGCAGGCTCGGTGGTGCCACCTTCCGGCCGGTGGTCGGGCGGCTGGGTAACAACGGCCGCCCCGACTGCACGGGAGCCGCCGGTACGGGCTGCGTCACGGCGCTGGCGGCCGGGGCCGCGGGCAGCGTCCGCACGTCGACGACCCGGCCCACCGCCGATCCCACGCCGGCGACCGGCACGGGCGTGCCGGCAGCCCCGGGCGCCGCGACCGCGGCCGTGCCGCCGGTCAGGTTCAGGCCCGCCGCACCGAACAGCATGAACACCGCGGCCACGGCGAGACGTCGCGCTGGTTTGACCATGTCTCCTCCCCTCAGACGGACCCCGGCCTGCGACAGTCGGGGCCGCGACCGATCGTCGCCCAGGCACCGGGTCCGGGAGGGCCATCTTGAACATGGCTGAACAGCGCCGGCTGATCAGGACGGCGGCGGGGAGTCGGAAAGCCTGGCCCGCAACGCCGAGGCGTCCGGGCGGCCCAATTCATTGAGTACGGCGAGAGCCTGGCGCCACGTCCGGCGGGCGGTCGGGATCTCGCCCGCGGCGTGCCGGGCGTCGCCGAGCCGGGCCAGCGTCAACGCCCAGTTGTCCCGGTCCCCGAGTTCGGCGAACAGGTCGGCCGCGCGCTGGAAGCTGGCGATGGCGTCCCGGTGGTGTCCGAGATAGTGGTGCGCCAGGCCGATGCTGTCCCACGTGTTCGCTTCGGCGTGCCGGTCACCGATCTCCCGCATCCGATGCAGCGCCTGCTCACAGCACCCGAGACCCTTCTCGTACTCGCCGAGCAGGGTGTGGTACCAGCCCACGTTGTTCAAGGCGATGGCCTGCCCGACCGGGTGCCCCGCCGCCTCGAACAGCGCCAGGCACCGCTGGGCGTGTCGTAACGCCTGTTGGTGGCGCCCCTGCCGTTCGCACAGGGAGCCCAGGACGAAGAAGGTGTGTGCCTCGCCGGCCGTGTCGCCCAAGCGCCGGAACAGTTCCCGCGCCTGGCGCAGATGGGCACGCGCGTCCCGGTAACGGCGCATCCGCAGGTAGGGGCGTGCCAGGCCGAAGTGCGCCACGGCCTGGGCGTGCCCGTCGCCCAGGCGCACCGCCGCGCCCACCGCGGCGCGCTGGGACGCCGCCCAGGCGGGCCAGTCTCCCTGCCACAGGTAGAAGTCGACCAGGGTCCAGGCCAGCTGCCAGGCGTGCCGGTCGAATCCCTGGCCGGTTGCCCGGTCGATGAGCGCGGCCAGCACCTGCTGCTCCGCGGCGAACCAGGCGCGCGCCTGCTTCCCGTCCGTCAGTGGCTCCGGCTGGGCGCCCCGTTCCGCCGGGTCCAGCGTGATCGGGTCCCGGTAGGGATACAGCAGTACGGCGGCGGCGTACGCGGTGTGCAGGTAGTGGTCGAGTGCCCGTCGCAGCGCGGTCCGCCGGCGGGTACGGCTGTCCTCCCGGTCGGCGAGTTCGGTGGCGTACGCGCGGAGCAGGTCGTGGAACGTGTACCGGCCGGGCGTGTGCTCGGTGACCAGGTGTACCCGGACCAGTTCGTCGACCAGGGGCCGGCAGCGCGCCGGTGGCAACCCGGCCAGGCCGGCCACCGCCGGTGCGGTGATGTCGGGTCCACAGTGGATCGCCAGCAGCCGGAACAGGGTGGCCGCCTGCGGGCTCAGCCGCCGGTACGACCAGGAGAACACGGATCGCACATCGCACGCCGAGTCATCGCCGCCGAACGCGTCCAGGCCGGACGCCTCGCGCAGTTCGGTGGCCAGGGTGCCCAGCGCAACGCGCTGGTGCGCGGTGGCACGGGCGGACACGACCGCGAGCGCGAGCGGCAGCCGGGCGCAGTGTTCGATGATCGCCCGCACCGGCTGTGGTTCGCCCGACAGCCGGTCGCTGCCCAGCCGCGCGGCCAGCAGATCCCATGACTCCCGCGCGGTGAGCAGGTCGAGCCGGACCGGTCGGGCGCCGTACAGAGTGATCAGGCTGGCCATCGGCGCGCGGCTGGTGATCAGCACCAGGCAGCCGCCCATACCAGGAAGCAGGGGCCGCACCTGCTCGGCGCTGTGGGCGTTGTCCAGCAGCATCAGGACCCGGCGGCCAGCCAGGACACTGCGCAGGAGTCCGGCCTGCGCGTCCTGGCCGTCGGGCAGCAGCCGTGCGGGAATCTGGTACGCGCGCAGCAAGGCGCGCAGCGCCTCGCCCGGGTGCATGGGTGCCCCGGCCGGGTCGTACCCGCGCAGGTTCAGGTACAGCTGGCCGTCGGGAAACCGGTGGGCGACCTGGTGCGCCCAGTGCACGGACAGGGCGGTCTTGCCGATCCCGGCCGTACCGGTGATGACCGCGACGTTCACCGGCGTCTCCAGCATGTGGTCCAGGACGGCGATCTGCCCGGTCCGACCGGTGAAACCCGGCATCGGGGCGGGCAGCTGTCGCGGCGTGCGCTCGGGA
>DATEJJ010000321.1:0-2266 GCA_035278125.1 Rugosimonospora sp. | reverse complement strand
GCCACCGGCCGGCAGAACCACACCACCGAAGCGGCAGCACCCACCGATTACCCTGGCCGAACGCGGCGCGCCCACCGTGGCGCCGGTGCCCGGCACGTGGGTCGATCGGGGTGCGTTGATGGCCGGCCCCGCCGCCCGATGGTCCGAGCTGACGGAGGACCTCGACACCATCGCCGAAGCATCGGCGAGCCTACGCCGCCACGGGACACTCATCATGATCAACACCAGTGACGGTCTCGCCCCAGACCGCCTGGACCTGACCGGCCTGGGTACCGCTCTGCTGTACAACGCGATCCGCCAGCCCGGACGCCGTCCGGTCGTGGTCGCGTGGGAGCCCACCCCGGAGGTGACCGCGCTGCTGGGCGCGTACCAGAGCGTGGCGGTCATCCGCGGCCGGAACGAGCCGTGGCGGCTGACCGGCGCGGACGGGGCCGAGCTGCGCTCGGCGGCGGCGCCGACCAGAGACCTGTACGAGGCAGCAGCGGAGGCGGCCGAGGCGGCGCCGGCCGCGGTGCTGGCGGGCCTGCGACTGCCGCCGCATCTAGCGCAGTGGCTGACCCAGGACGGCTGGGACGCGGCCGAGGAGTACCTACGCCGCAACGTGGACGAGCTGAGCGAGCCGCACATCAGCGACGCCCTGACGCGGCTACGGGAGCTCGACCCGCACAACCGCGTGCTCGCGGCCTACGAAGTGCTGCTTCAACTGCTGCACGAGCCTGATGGGCGGGCGAGCCTGGGCCAGCAGCGCTGGGTACCCAAGCCGGCGGACCAGAACGGGACCGACTACACCGTGGACTACCCCTTGCTGCCCTTCGCGATCGACGCACTGAAGTCATCCCACACCGAACACCGCAAACCGTTTGTCGACCAACTCCTGCGCCAGATGTACGAGGGCCGGCTCACCGGCGCCCAGGCCAGCGCCCTGGCGCGCGGCCTACTCGACGCAGACCAGCTTGCCCCCGACGAGTTCCACCAACAAGACCGGCCCGGCACCGTCACCGACGACTCCGGCTGGAGCGACGCAAAGGTGTTCACCGCCCTGGACCAGCTACTGCGACCGCTCACCCCCGGCGCGGCGACCCAAAGGGCCTACGACGCCGCCGTGAAGCTGGTCCTGGACTGCGCGGCGAGCCCCTATGAACGCATATTCTCGGCACTACGCCTCCGCGACCTCATCCCACAAATACGCACCAGCGGCATCCCCGCCCGCGAGGGCCGGCCGCGCGTAGCGCCCCTAACCGCGCACGGGCAGGCTCGCGGATACGTCAACCACGCTGACCTCATCGCGAACCTCGCCGGACCCCTGTTCCGCTGTTAGCAGTATGTCAAGGGCGCCGGGCTGCGCCTCTACGGCCCTGCGACCCCGCGGGCGGCTGCGCGGCAGTCGGCGTGGATGACGGCACGTCGGAACTGAGCTCCGGACAGCACACAGTCACCATCCGCGTCGCCGGCACGCATGCGTCCGGCGGCATCCCACGGCCGGCCGGACCGACGGCCGTAGGACCGCAGTTCATCCGGCGTTACCGGGAGTTTCACAGCTCGGCAGCGCTCGATAGGCGCAGGGTTCGGAGTGCATTCAACCGTGCCCCGTCGCCTGGACGTGACTGTCACCATCGCTGGTTCCGGGCCGCCTGAGCGCGGACCGCGGCATGACGTGGCCGAGGCGCCACACCTAGCCGGCAGTGCGCCCGCCCAGACGTTCACGTACCACGCCATCCTGCAGGAGCGACGGGAGGCGCTTGTTGACCTCGCGGGCCGGATGGCAGCGCTGCGCGTGCTCGCGCAGCGATCCCGGTCGGCGGGCGATGCGGCCGCTGCGAATCTGCGGGCACTGGTCGACGCGGCCCGCAACGGCGATGCGAGCGCCTCGGCCGCATTCAGGCTCCACCAGCGTGCGCTGGAGCCGGTGGTGGCGCTTCTGCGACGGGTCGCGGTGCTCGACCGGCCGGCCATGGCGCTGGCGAGGGCCGAGGTCTGGCATGCGCGGGCGAGCCTCGTCGGAGCGGACGCGGGGATGGACCTGACCGCCGCCGCAGCGCTGGACGCGGAGCTGGTGGAGGTATCCGGGCGCGCGCGGGCTGCCGCGCAGCAGCAGCTGGACAAGAGCAATCCACCACTGCCCGACGGCACGCTGCTGCGGGATCTGCTGCGGGCCGCGAGCCGGGTGGCCGAGGCAGAAGACCGGACTGCCACGACCGCCGACCCCGCGGCCACCGCCGCCCGCACCGCCGCCCGGGCCGCGGCCCTGGCGCGGTATGTACCTACT
>DATEJJ010000320.1:0-6816 GCA_035278125.1 Rugosimonospora sp. | reverse complement strand
GGAAGCCGTGCAGCGACCGGGCCAGCGCCGCGCCCAGCTTGCCGGGGTCGCGGGAGGCGCCGACCACCGCCACGCCGCGCGGCGCGAACAGCTGCTCCAGCGTCATGCTGCCCGCCACGAGGCGACCGTGTCCGCGCTCGCGCCGACCAGGTCGGTGCGGCCGGAGAGCACGGCGGTGACCGCCCGGTCGCGGTCCAGGCCGTCGTCCACGACCAGGGCCGGGATCTGGTACGCCAGCCGCGCGTGCTCGGCCAGCAGCCCCCGGGTCAGTGCGCTGCCGCCGTGTACGGCGACCAGCCCCGGCCGTGCGGCGCCCAGTGCCGCCTGTGCGGCGGGCAGCCCGGACTCGTCCCCGGGTGCGACCGTCCACAGTCCATCGTCTGCTGTGGACTGTCCCAGGTGGAGCTGACCACCCGGGAACTCAACCAGGGCCCGGTGCTCGCCGTCGGGCTTGACCACCACCGCCCGGCCGGGCAGCGTCCACGGCCCCAGCCGCAGCGGGCTGTCCAGCGGCGCCGCGCCGTGGCTGGCCCGCCAGTGGTCGTGGCTGGTCCGCACGAAGTCCGGTGCCCGCCGGCCCAGCCGCGCGTCGGTGATGCTGCGGGTCAGGAAGTGGTAGGCGAACTGCCACGGCGGCAGCGCGTCGTGGTACCGGCCGAACCGCTCCCACCAGCCGAGGCTGGGCCGGGCCGCGTCCTGGATCGCCGCCACCGAGGGACGTGCCGCCGCCTCGTACGCCGGCAGCGCCTCGGCCGCCCGGAAGCCGTGTGCGAGCAGCGCGCCGGACAGCGCGATCGCGTCCTCCATCGCCATCTTGGTACCCGAGCCGACGGAGAAGTGCGCGGTGTGTACCGCGTCGCCGAGCAGCGCCACCGGTACCGGCGCCAGCGCGTACCAGCGGCGGGTGCGGCGGGTACGGAAGCTGGCCCAGCGGGAGTTGTTCACCAGCAGCCGGTGCCCCTCGATCTGGTCGGCGAACAGCCGCTCCAGGTACGCCCGGGTGTGCAGGTCGCTGGGTCCGGGCGGCTGGGTGGCGTCGAACCCGTCCAGCCCGGCGGCGCGCCAGGACGGCTCGTCGCACTCCACGATGAAGGTGCTCACCGCGTCGCTGATCGGGTACCCGTGCACCGCGAACACGCCGTGCGGTCCCCGTTCGTGCACGAACGTCAGCCCGTCGAACAGGTAGTCGGTGCCGAACCAGATGAACTTCGCGGTCGCGGTGTCCACTGTGGAGTCCAGGCGCAGCGCGTCGCGGACCCGGGAACCGGCGCCGTCGGCGGCCACCACGAGGTCGTACCCGCGCAGGTCGGCGAGGTCCACCTCGGTGGCGAAGCGCAGCACCGCGCCCGCCCCGGCGGCCCGGGACTGCATCAGCCCCAGCAGGGTACGCCGGGCGATGGCGGCCATCCCGTTGCCGCCGCAGCGGATGCGCTCGCCCTTGAGGCGTACCTCGATGTCCTGCCAGTGGCGGCCGTGCGCGGCCAGCGCCTCGCGCAGCACCGGGTCGGCCTCGTGGATGTGGGCCAGGGTGCGGTCGGAGAAGACCACGCCGAAGCCGAACGCGTCGTCGGCCCGGTTGCGTTCGAAGACGGTCACCTCGACCGACGGGTCGGCGCGCCGGATCAGCGTGGCGAAGAACAGTCCACCGGGTCCGCCGCCGACCACCGCGATACGCACGCCGTCACCCCTGTACCCGGTTGCGGCACTCGCCGATGCCCTCGATGCGGGTGACGAGTTCGCTGCCGGCGGCCAGGTACCGGGGCGGCTTGCGGGCGTGGCCCACGCCGCCGGGGGTACCGGTGGCGATCAGGTCCCCGGGCACCAGCGTGATGATCTGGGACAGGTAGGCGACCAGCGCGACCGGGTCGAACACCAGGTCGCCCGTGTCCGCCTTCTGCACCAGCTCCCCGTCCACCACGCAGCTCAGCTCCCGCCCGCCGGGCTCGCCGGTCACCACCAGCCACGGCCCCACCGGCGTGCTCGCCTCGAACGTCTTGCCCTGCAACCACTGCGGCGTGCGGTACTGGAAGTCCCGCGCGGTCACGTCGTTGACCACCGTGTACCCGGCGATCGCCGCCCGCGCCTGCTCCGGTGTGGCGTGGCGGACCGGTGCCCCGACCACCACGCCCAGCTCGGCCTCCCAGTCCACCTGCGTGGAGCCGGCCGGCAGCAGCACCGGGTCGTACGCGCCCACCAGGGCCCGGGCGAACTTCCCGAAGACGGTCGGGTGCTCGGGCGGTTCGCGCCCCATCTCCCGGATGTGCGAGCGGTAGTTCAGGCCGATACAGAAGATCTTTTCCGGTGCGGGTACCGGTGGGGCGTAGTCCAGCCCGGCCAGCGTGTGGCGCGGCCCGTCCCCGGTCGCGGCCAGGTCCCGCCACGCGGGCTCGTGCAGCAGGGCGCCCAGGTCCGGGTAGCCGAGTTCGACGGCCCCGGTGTCCTCGACCCGGACCGCGCGGGTGCCGTCCGGGGTGCGGATCGTCGCGAGCCTCATGCCTGCTCCCGCCGGGCCAGTCCGATGGCCTCGTAGACAGGTTCGTCGCAGAACCGGAACGCGTCCAGCCCGCCGCCCGTGGACACCGTCAGCGGCGCCCAGCTCGGCACCGCGAACAGGTCCCCGGTGGCCACCTCGTACCGCGCGTCACCCACGCTGACCGTCCCCGAGCCGGCGAAGACCTCCCACACGGCCGAGCCGACGGTCCGCGTGGTGGCGGTACGCGCGCCCGGCCGCAGCCGGTGCATCTCGGTGCGGATGGTGGACAGCGCGTCGCCGCCGGTGGCCGGGTTGGTGAAGCGCACCGCCGCGTGCCCCGGCCCGACCACGCCCGGGTACCCCTCGTCGGCCAGGTCGAGCTGGGCGGCGAGGGCGGCGTCGGTCTGCTCCCACCGGTACGCCAGCAGCGGCGAGGCCGGGGTGGTGGGCGCGCCGACCGGTCGCAGCCCGGGGTACGCCCAGAGCCGCTCGTTGCGGGCGACGGCCGGGGTGGCGCGGGTGGCCAGCTGCTCCGGCCCCTCCTCGAAGAAGCCGGCGTCGAGCTGCCGTACCAGCGGGATGTCCAGCCCGTCGAGCCAGGCCATCGGCTCCCGCGTGGTGTTGTGGTGCTCGTGGAGGTGCATGCCCGGGGTGAGCAGCAGGTCGCCCCGGCGCATCGCCACCGGGTCACCCTCCACATTGGTCCACACCCCGGCCCCCGCGACCACGAACCGGAACGCGGTCTGCGTGTGCCGGTGCGACGGCGCCTCCTCGCCCGGCCCCAGGTACTGGATGGCCGCCCACAGCGTCGGCGTGGCGTACGCGGTGCCGGGCAGCCCGGGGTTGGCCAGCGCGATGGCGCGCCGCTCCCCGCCCCGCCCCACCGGTACCAGCTCCCCGCTGCGCGCGGCCAGCCGGTACAGGGTGGACCAGCGCCACAGGGCGGGGACGGCGGCCGGCTGCGGGGAGATGGGCATGAGCCCGGCCCGCTGGGTCCACAGCGGAGCCAGGTGGGCGGCGGCGAAGTCGGCGTAGAGCCGCTCCAGCGCCTCGGTCTCGTCCAGCGTGCTCGTCACGCCGTCAATGTATAACGCGATCCAGATCGCCGTCTAGATTCTGAAACTATTTGATGAGCTCGTCCACGTGCCCCTCGGCCGGCGCGCGCAGCAGCCCGTGCGCCTCCAGGAAGACCTCGTGCGCGGCCCGCCCGGACCAGCCCTCGGGCAGCAGCTCCAGCGGCAGGTCCGGGTCGCGGAACGGGAACAGCCGGTAGTCGTGGACCAGCCGGGTCCGCTCCACCAGCGCCTCCGGCCCGGTCAGCCCGCCGCCGCGGTACCGGGGCAGCCGGTGCCGGAACCGGCCGAGCAGCTCCGCGTAGTCCCGGTCCAGCCCGGCCAGGTCCCACGCGCGGGCGGCCACGTCCCGGTCGGCGTGCAGCCCCTCGGAGCGGGACCGGAACAGGTCCAGCCGGACCGCCGGCGAGTCGGCGAAGCTGGCCCGCACCTCGCCGGTGCGGTCGTGCGGGCTGAGCCACACGCCGGGCGACAGCGGCCCGAAACCCAGCCAGGTCAGCCGCTTGCGCAGCTGCTCGCGCAGCGCCCGCTCGGACTCGGGTACCGAGTAGATCACCATGTGCCACTGCCCGTCCCAGGGCCCGACGGCGCGGGCGAAGATGCGGGTACGCCCCTCGTCCAGCAGCTGCCAGGCGTTGTCGGTGAGGGCGTACACGGTCTCCCGGCCGTCCCGGCGCGCGACCAGCCAGCCCTCGTTGCGCAGCCGGGTCACCACCACCCGCACGGTCGCCTCGGGCACGTCGAAGCAGTCCATCAGCGCGACCAGGCCGCGCAGCCGCACCTCGCCGCCCCGGTAGCGCAGGTAGTCGCCGAACAGGTCGAAGACCAGCGACCGTGCCTTCATGTTTCACGCCCTTGACGATCGTCGCGCATTCGTTTCATGATATTGCCCGCACCACCCATCCCACACCACCCATCCCGCAGCCCGCCCCGAGGAGGCGCCATGCCCGAAACGTTCGTCCTCATCACCGGCGCCTGCCACGGCGGCTGGAGCTGGCGCCTGGTCGCCGAGCACCTGCGCGCGGCCGGGCACCGCGTCCTCACCCCGACCCTGCCCGGCCTCGCCGACGGCGACGACCCGCGCCGGCACAGCCTGGCCGACGTGGTCGACTTCGTCGTGGACCTGGTCGAGCGCAACGAGCTGCAGGACGTGACGCTGGTCGGCCACAGCTGGGGAGGGTACCCGCTCACCGGCGCCGCGCACCGCCTCGCCCCGCGCCTGCGCAAGCTGGTCTACTGGAGCGCCTTCGTCCCCGCCGAGGGCGCGCCCCTGATGGACGAGGTACCGCCGCACTACGCCGAGCTGTTCACCAAGGTCGCCGCCGGATCCGGAAACAACAGTGTGCTCTTCCCGTGGGAGGTGTTCGCCGGCGCGTTCATGCAGGACGCCGACGAGCCCCGGCAGCGGCTGGTGCACGGCCTGCTCACCCCGCAGCCGATGCAGTACTTCACCGGAACGGTTCCTCCGGTCGACCCGGCCGCGCTCGGCGTACCCGCCAGTTATGTGCTCAGCGCGGACGACATCTCGCTCCCACCGGGCGAGTACCACTGGGCGCCCCGGTTCCCGCAGCGCCTCGGCGACGTACCCGTCATCGAGGCGCCGGGCAGCCACGAGGCACAGTTCACCCGCCCGGCCGAGCTGGCCGCCGCCCTGCTCAAAGCCTGACCCTTCTGCCCGTGGCGTTTTCGCGCTTTCCTGGAAGAGCGACACGACCCGCCACCGCATTACACCCGCCACCGTCCACCGTGGTCGACACGCGCCAACCGCCACCACCTGCGGCGTAATGATTCGCCCCCGGTGGGGGTTGATAGTCCCCTAAGACGGATGGCCGAGCGCGCCGTCCGTACGGGCCATAGCGATGTTGAGGGGCGACGGGCGACTGTACCCATAGTGATCGATCCACCACGCTGGAGAGGCCGGCTCCGGCGCGGCGGCAACAGTCCTATGTGGAGCCACTATGGGGGCAACGGGCATGTTTCGGGAACAGACGGCGTTGGCCGGGCGGTACCGGCTGCTACGGGAACTCGGCGTTGGCGGCATGGGCCGGGTCTGGCTGGCGAGGGACGAGACACTCGGCCGCGACGTGGCCATCAAAGAGGTGGTACCCCCACCCGACCTCAGCAACCGGGAGCAGGTCGAGCTGCGGCTGCGTACGCTGCGCGAGGCGCGTACCGCCGCCCGGCTCGACCACCCCAACCTGGTCCGCATCTACGACGTGGTACAGACCGACGACCAGCCGTGGATCGTCATGGAGTATGTCGCGTCCCGCTCGTTGCAGGACGTCATCACCGAGGACGGTCCGCTGGAGCCCGCGCACGCGGCCCGCATCGGGCTACCGATCCTCGCCGCGCTGCGCGCCGCGCACGCCGGTGGCGTCCTGCACCGCGACGTCAAGCCCGCCAACGTGCTGCTCGCCCACGACGGCCGGGCGGTGCTCACCGACTTCGGCCTGGCCACCCTCCAGGGCGGCGAGAGTGCGCTGACCACCCCCGGACTGGTCATCGGCTCGGTCCGGTACCTGCCGCCCGAGCGCGCCCACGACGGTACCGCCACGCCCGAGTCGGACCTGTGGTCCCTGGGCGCCACCCTCTACGCCGCCGTGGAGGGCCGCCCGCCGTACGCCCGCAACACCGTGGTGGCCATCCTGACCGCCCTGGCCACCAGCCCACCCGACCCGCCGCAGCACGCCGGCGCACTCAAGCCGGTGCTGGGCGCGCTGCTGCGCCGCAACCCCCGCGACCGGCCCAAGCCGGAGGCGGTGCGGCGCGCGCTGCAGAAGGTGGCCGGTGACGGCCGGCGCCGGCGTGGCTTCGGCCGCAGGCACGGCCCCACCCCGATCCCGGTGTCCCCCGCGCCCGCCGGCTACCCCATCGCCGCGCCGGCCCCGCACACCAAGACGCTGACCGACTGCGTGCCGTCCGATCCGGCCACAGTGGACACTCCGTCAGGGGGGTACGTGGAGGGTGTCCGTCCGTCCACTTTGGTCACCGTACCGCTGGCGTCGCTGGACGGCGAGCCGCCGACCCGACCGCTGGAGCCGGCACGCGGCGACAGCGACGCGTACGGGATGCCGTTCGGGCCCGGGGACGGCTGCGCGATGGAGGTCGGGCCGCCGGCGCCGGTGATCGTGCCGCTGGAGTCCGGCACGGACCTCCCGTCGCCTGCGGCGCCGGCCCCCGCCAACCAGCAGTCGTGGCCCGTGCGGCTGCCCCTGCACCTGGGGCGCATCCGGCGCTCCCGGGCCAGCCGGCGCGTCGGGCGCCGCATGG
>DATEJJ010000319.1:0-9182 GCA_035278125.1 Rugosimonospora sp. | reverse complement strand
GCGGGGGCGCTGTGGGTGGCCGGTGAGGGGGCCTGGCACGCGTCCCCGCCGCTGGTGGTACCGGTGAACACGGCCGGCGCCGGCGACGCGCTGCTGGCCGGCTGGCTGTACGCGGACGGGCCCGAGGACGACCGGCTGGCGCGCGCGGTCGCCTGGGGTACCGCGGCGTGCCTCATGCCCGGTACGGCGGGGGACGTGGCGGCGCGGGCGGACGTCTCATCGGTACGCGTCAGCCGCTTCGGGCGGGAAACGGGCGCGGCGGCCGCCCGGGCGGTCAGGCCGCCCTGAGCGGAAGATCGCGCCTACCGTGTTCAACCCCCGCCAACCGGTCTGCCCAAACGGGCAACAACAGGCGGAGAAGGCCATGGTGTGAATGTAGTCACAGGGTTTCCTGAGTGTTAGACAAAGGTGACGAGACGGAGCGCGGAGGAGGTGGGGAGATGCAGGCCGAGGAGCGACAGCACCGCATCCTCGCGACCGCGCGCGGCGAGGGCAGCGTGGACGTGGCCAAGCTCGCCGCGGACCTCGCCGTCGCACCCGAGACCGTCCGCCGCGACCTGCACCAGCTGGAGCAGCGCGGGCTGGTGCGGCGTACCCACGGGGGCGCGTACCCGGTGGAGACCGCCCGCTTCGAGACCACCCTCGCGATGCGGACAACCCGCCGTGTGGCCGAGAAGCGGCGCATCGCCGCGGCGGCGGTCAACCTGCTCGGCGACGCCGAGACGCTGTTCATCGACGAGGGGTTCACCCCTCAACTGATCGCGGAGGCGCTGCCCACCGACCGGGCGTTGACGGTCGTGACGGCGTCCCTGCCGGTCGCCGCCGTGCTCGCCAACTCGTCGGACGCCGTCACGGTGCTGATGCTGGGCGGGCGGGTACGCGGCCGGACCCTGGCCACCGTCGACCACTGGGCCACCCGGATGCTGGACGGCTTCGTGATCGACCTCGCCTTCCTCGGCGCCAACGGAATCTCCCGCGAACACGGCCTGACCACCCCGGACCCGGCCGTCGCGGATGTCAAGGCGCGGGTGGTCCGGGCCGCCCGGCGCCGCGTGTTCTCCGGTATCCACACCAAGTTCGGGGCGAGCAGCTTCTGCCGCTTCGCCGAGGTCACGGACTTCGAGACGATCATCACGGACACCAACCTGCCCGCCGCCGAGGCGCACCGGTACTCGCTGCTCGGGCCGCAGGTGATCCGGGTATGACCTCCAGCCCGACCTGACATTCCCCGCTCGTTCGCGAAACTCGTACACCCTCATGGAGGATCGCTGTGTCCAGAATACTTCGACGTCGATCGATGACTGTCGGCCTGGCCGTACTCGCCGCGGGGAGCATGGCGCTGTCCGCGTGCTCCGGCGCGGGCGGTGGTGGCGGCAGCGGCAGCGGCGCCGGCGGGTCGCAGAGCATCAACGTGCTGATGGTCGCCAACCCGCAGATGACCGACATCCAGAAGCTGACCGCGGACAGCTTCACCAAGTCCACCGGCATCACGGTGAACTACACCGTGCTGCCCGAGAACGAACTGCGGGACAAGGTGACCCAGGACGTGGCCACCCAGGCGGGCCAGTACGACGTGGCCACGGTCGGCATGTACGAGGTACCGATCTGGGCGAAGAACGGGTGGCTGCGCGAACTGGGCACCTACGCCCAGGCGGACGCCAACTTCGACTACAACGACCTGCTCAAGCCGATGGTGGCCGGCCTGTCCGGCGACGACGGGAAGCTGTACGGCATCCCGTTCTACGGCGAGTCCTCGTTCCTGATGTACCGCAAGGACGTCTTCGCGGCCAAGGGCCTGACCATGCCGGACCGGCCCACCTGGCAGCAGGTGGCGGACCTGGCCGCCAAGGTGGACGGTGCGCAGCCCGGGATGAAGGGCATCTGCCTGCGCGGCCTGCCCGGCTGGGGTGAGGTGTTCGCACCGCTGACCACCGTGGTCAACACCTTCGGCGGCACCTGGTTCACCAAGGACTGGCAGCCACAGGTGAACTCGCCGGAGTTCACCGCGGCCACCAGGTTCTATGTGGACCTGATCAAGGCGCACGGCGAGCCGGGTGCCTCGCAGGCCGGCTTCACCGAATGCCTCAACGCGATGAGCCAGGGCAAGGTGGCCATGTGGTACGACGCGACCTCGGCGGCCGGTTCGCTGGAGGACCCGTCGGTGAGCAAGGTGTCCGGCAAGGTGGGCTACGTGTACGCGCCGGTGGTGAAGACGAAGTCCAGCGGCTGGCTGTGGGCGTGGGCCTGGGCGATGCCGAAGACCACGAAGAAGGCGGACGCGGCGGCCAAGTTCATCCTCTGGGCGTCCAGCAAGGACTACGAGAAGCTGGTGGGCGAGAAGCTGGGGTGGTCGCGGGTACCGTCCGGGAAGCGGGCCTCGACCTACGCGATCCCGGAGTACAAGCAGGCCGCGGCGGCGTTCGGGGACATCACCCTGGCCGCGATCCAGGAGGCCGACCCGACGGATCCGGGGGTACAGCCGCGGCCCACGATCGGGGTGCAGTTCGTCGACATCCCGGAGTTCGCGGACCTGGGTACCAAGGTGGCGCAGGAGGTCAGCGCGGCCATCTCGGGACAGACCACAGTGGACAAAGCGCTCGCGGACGGTCAGGCACTCGCCGCCGACGTGGCCAAGAAGTACGCGAAGTAGGGGCCTGACATGACAACGACGCTCGCCCAGCCCGTGTCCGGGGTACGCCCCCGGGCCGGGGCTGGGCTGGCGGCCAGGGCGCGCTGGGTACGGCGGGCACCGCTGCTGCCCGCGTTGATCTTCACGATCATCGTGACCCAGCTGCCGTTCGTCGCGACGCTGGTCATCTCCTCGCTCAACTGGAACATCCTGCGCCCCGGTGACCGCAGCTTCGCCGGGCTGGCCAACTACGGGTTCGTGTTCACCGACGGGCGGCTGCGCGCGGCGGTGGTCAACACCGTGCTGCTGACCGTATCCGTGGTGCTGGTCAGCCTGGTGCTCGGCTGCCTGCTCGCGGTACTGCTGGACCGGCGGTTCCCGGGGCGCGGGCTGGCCCGTACCCTGCTGATCGCGCCGTTCCTGGTGATGCCGGTGGCCTCCGCGCTGCTGTGGAAGCACGCGCTCTACAACCCGACGTACGGGCTGTTCGACGGCATCCTCAACGGGCTGTGGCGGCTGTTCGGCGCGCAGCAGGGCCCGACCGTGGACTGGCTGTCGGTCAGCCCGATGGGTGCGGTGGTGGCCGCGCTGGTCTGGCAGTGGACACCGTTCATGATGCTGATCCTGCTGGCCGGGTTGCAGGCGCAGCCGCCGGACGTGCTGGAGGCGGCGCGGATGGACGGGGCCACCGGTACCCAGATCTTCCGCTTCATCACCGTGCCGCACCTGCGCCAGTACCTGGAGCTGTCGGTGCTGCTGGGCTCGATCTACGTGCTGCAGACCTTCGACGCGGTGTTCACCATCACCCAGGGCGGCCCGGGTACCGCGACCACCAACCTGCCGTACGAGATCTACCTGACCATGTTCCGCAAGTACGAGTACGGCCAGGCCGCCGCCGCGGGCGTGGTGGTGGTCATCGGCACCATCATCGTGGCCACGTTCGCGCTGCGGGTCGTGTCGACCCTGCTGCGCGAGGAGGTGGCGCGGTGACCGCGCGCCGTGCCGGTCCAGTGTGGACACTCGTCGCCTGGGCGCTGACCCTGCTGTTCTTCGCCCCGGTCGGGTGGATGGTGCTGACCTCCTTCCACGCCGAGGCGGACGCGGCCACCAACCCGCCGAGCCCGTTCGCCGGGTTGACCACCACCAACTACGGGGCCCTGTTCGACCGGGGCATCACGCCGTACCTGCTCAACTCGGCGATGGCGAGCATCTTCTCCACGCTGCTGGTGCTGGGCCTCGGGCTGCCGGCGGCGTACGCGCTGTCGGTCAAGCCGGTGCGCAAGTGGACGGATGTGCTGTTCTTCTTCCTGTCCACCAAGTTCCTGCCCGCCATCGCCGCGCTGCTGCCGGTGTACCTCATCGTCAAGCAGATCGGCATGCTGGACAACATCTGGGCGCTGGTGGTGTTGTATACCGCGATGAACCTGCCGCTGGCCGTGTGGATGCTGCGCTCGTTCCTGGGCGAGGTACCGCCGGAGATCCTGGAGGCGGCGCAGGTCGACGGCGCCGGGCTGCTGCGTACCATGCGCCAGGTCATCGCCCCGGTCGCGATGCCCGGCATCGCGGCCACCAGCCTGATCTGCGTCATCTTCAGCTGGAACGAGTTCATGTTCGCGGTCAATCTCACCGCGGTCCGCGCGGCCACCGCCCCGGTCTTCCTGGTCGGCTTCATCACCAGCGAGGGTCTGTTCCTGGGCAAGCTGTGCGCGGCCGCGACACTGGTATCCCTGCCCGTGCTCGTCGCGGGCTTCGCCGCCCAGGACAAGCTGGTCCAGGGCCTGTCACTGGGAGCGGTCAAATGAGGGCAGCGGTGATCAGCGCGCGCGGCGAGGTCGCGGTGACCACAGTGGACGATCCGGTACCGGGGCCGCGCGAGGTGGTCGTGGAGGTGGCCGCGTGCGGGATCTGCGGCACCGACCTGCACATCCTCCAGGGCGAGTTCGCGCCCACCCTGCCGGTCATCCCGGGCCACGAGTTCGCCGGCGTCGTGGCCGCCACCGGTTCGGCCGTCACCGAGCTGCGGGTCGGTGACCGGGTGGCGGTGGACCCGTCGCTGTTCTGCCACGAGTGCTACTACTGCCGGCGCGGCCGGGGCAACCTGTGCGAGCGCTGGGCCGCGATCGGGGTGACCGCCGCGGGCGCGGCCGCCCAGTACGCGCTCGCGCCGGTCGGCAACTGCGTGAAGCTGCCCGACCACGTACGGGTGGCGGACGCCTCGCTCATCGAGCCGCTGTCCTGCGCGGTACGCGGGTACGACGTGCTGCGCAACAGCCTGGCCACGCACGTGCTCATCTACGGATCTGGCACCATGGGGCTGATGATGCTGGAGCTGGCCAAGCGTACCGGCGCCGCGACCGTGGACGTGCTGGACGTGAACCCGGAGCGGCTCGTCACCGCGCGCCAGCTCGGCTGCTCGGCCACGGCCGCGTCAGCGGACGAGCTGGACCGGCCGCGCGGCTGGGACGTGGTGATCGACGCGACCGGCAACGAGCGGGCGATCCAGGACGGCCTCTCCCGGGTCGGCAAGGGCGGCACCTTCCTCCAGTTCGGGGTCGCGGACTACGCGGCGCGTGCCACCATCGAGCCGTACCGCATCTACAACCAGGAGATCACCATCACCGGATCCATGGCCGTGCTGCACAGCTACGACCGCGCCGCCGACCTGTTCGCCGAGGGGGTGCTGCCGGCGGACGTGCTGATCAGCCACCGGTTCCCGCTGGAGGAGTACCCGAAGGCGCTGGACCAGTTCGCCGCTGGTATCGGCAGGAAGATCCAGGTTTGCCCGTGACCGTTGTGGACACTCTGCTCGTCGGTGACCAGTTCATCCCGTCCGCCAGCTACGAGGCGGCGTTCGCCGGCGCGCCGGAGCTGGTACGGCTGCGCGCGCTGCTCTGGCACGGAAGCAAGAGCGAGCAGCACGAGACCCAGCAGGTGATGGAGCGGCGCGGCGCCAACGCGGTGCCGGTACCGGCCGAGCTGCTGGACGCGGTACCCGGTGTGGCGGCGCTGTGCCTGCACTTCGCGCCGATCGGGGAGCGGGTACTGGCCGCCGCCACCGACCTCAAGGTGGTGGCGGTCGCGCGTTCCGGACTGGAGAACGTGGACCTGGCCGCGGCCACCAGGCGCGGGGTGGCGGTGGTACCCGCGCACGGGCGCAACGCGGGTGCCGTGGCCGAGCTGCAACTGGCCCTGATGCTGGCCGAGGCGCGCAACGTGGCCCGGGCGGACGCGAGCGTGAAGTCCGGCGGCTGGCGCAAGGACTTCCCCGGCGCCCGGATCGAGGTGGCCCGCCGGACCGTGGGCATGGTGGGCTTCGGGCACGTGGGGCGGGTCTTCGCCGGTCGGCTGGCCGGCTTCGGCTGCCGGCTGCTGGCGTACGACCCGTACGCGACGGACCCGGCGCTGGACGAGGCGGGTGTGGCGCGCGCGGCGTCGCTGGACGAGGTGTTGGCGGCGAGCGACTTCGTGGTGGTACAGGCCCGGCACACGGCGGAGACCGAGCGCATGATCGGCGCGCGGGAGCTGCGGCTGATGCGGCCGGACGCGTACTTCATCAACGTCTCGCGCAGCCGGCTCGTCGACAACGACGCGCTGCTGGAGGTGCTGCGCGACGGTGCCATCGCGGGTGCCGGGATCGACGTGTTCGACGAGGAGCCGCTGCCGCCGGACAGCCCCTGGCGCAGCCTGGACAACACGACGCTCACCACCCACTTCGGCGGAGACACCGAGGACACCAACCGCACCTCGGCCCGGCTGGTGGCCGAGGCCGTGCTGGAGTTCGCGCGTACCGGGCGGGTGGCCCGCGCGGTCAACGCCGGCGAGCTTGGCTGGACCCGGTGACGCTGCTGCTGGGGATCGACGCGGGGCAGACCGTCACCAAGGCCGCGCTGTTCGACCTGTCCGGGCGGGAACTGGCCGTCTCCTCGGCCGGCACGCGTACCGTCTCGCGGCACCCGCGCTGGCAGGAGCGGGACATGGCGGAGGCGTGGACGCAGACCGCGCAGGCGGTGCGCGAGTGCCTGGGCCGGGCGGGCGTGTCCGGTGCCGGCGTGGCGGCGGTCGGGCTGTGCGGGCACAACGACGGGGTACACCTGGTGGACGCGGCGGGCCAGCCGGTACGCCCGGCGATCCTGGCCACCGACTCGCGGGCGTACGCGCAGGCGGCCCGGATGCGCGCCGGGGACCTGGGCGAGCGGGCGCTGGAGCTGACCGGGCAGGTACCCGTCGCGTACAGCCCGGCGCCGATCCTGGCCTGGCTGCGCGAGTACGAGCCGGAGTCCCTGGAGCGGGCCGCGCACCTGCTGTTCTGCAAGGACTGGCTGCGGCTGCGGCTGACCGGGCAGGTGGCCACCGACCCCAGCGAGGCGAGCGCCTTCTGCACCGACGTGCACACGCAGGCGTGGTCCGCGCCGGCGCTGGCCCTGTTCGGCCTGTCCGACCTGGCCCGGCTGCTACCGTCCATGGTGGACAGTGCGGCGGTGGCGGGTACGGTGACGGAGGAGGCGGCGCGGGCGACCGGGCTGCGCGCGGGTACGCCGGTGGTGACGGGCGCGCACGACGTGGACGCGGCGGCCGTCGGCATCGGCGCGGTGGCGACCGGGTCACTGTCCATTGTGATGGGTACGTTCAGCATCAATCAGGTGGTCGCCGGGCGGCCGGTGGCGGACCCGCGCTGGCAGGCGCGTACCTTCCTGCGGCCGGGGCAGTGGCTGCACATGTCCACCTCGCCCAGCAGCGCGTCCAACCTGGAGTGGGCGGTACGCCAGTTCGGCCCGTGGGACGGTGCCGGGGCGCCCGCCCACGAGGCGGCCATCGCGGAGGCGGCCGGCGCTACCGGGGACGTACCGGTGTACCTGCCGTTCCTGTACGGTTCGCCGTACGGGCCCGGGATCGGTGCGGCGTTCGCCGGGCTGCGCGGCTGGCACACCCGGGGCCACCTGCTGCGCGCGGTACTGGAGGGCGTGGTGTTCAACCACCGCTGGCACACGGACGCGCTCGGCGAGCGGTTCCCGGTACGGCAGCGGCCGGCCCGGCTCTGCGGTGGCGGCTCGCGCAGTCCACTGTGGAGCCAGTTGCTGGCGGACGGGCTGGACGTGCCGGTGGAGGTGACCGACGCCAGCGAGGCGGGCAGCCGCGGCGCGGCGGTACTGGCAGGAGTGGGGGCGAAGGTGTACGCGGATCTGGACGAGGCGGTCGCCGCGACGGTACGGGTGGTGCGCGCGCACCGGCCCGATCCGTCCACAGTGGAGCAACTGGCTGGCGCATACGCGCGGTACCGGCGGGTGGCGGACGCGCTGCTGCCCGTCGAGGACGGGTCATGAGCCTGGTGGACGCGGCGAAGCTGCTGCGCGGCGCGGCCGACGCGGGGCGCGGGGTGGCCGCCTTCAACGTGATCCAGCTGGAGCACGCCGAGGCGCTGGTGGCCGCCGCGGACGCGCTGGGGACGCCGGTGATCCTGCAGATCAGCGAGAACGCGGTGGCCTACCACGGCGCGCTGGAGCCGCTGGCCGCCGCCGCCCTGGCCCTGGCCCGGCACGCGAGCGCGCCCGTGGTGGTGCACCTGGACCACGCGCAGCGGGTGGACCTGGTCGAGGAGGCGGTACGGCTGGGCATCGGCTCGGTCATGTTCGACGCGTCCGCGCTGCCGTACGAGCAGAACGTGGCGCGTACCGCCGAGGTGGTGGCCGCCTGCCACGCGGCCGGCGTGGCGGTCGAGGCGGAGCTGGGCGAGGTGGGCGGCAAGGACGGGGTACACGCGCCGGGCGCGCGTACGGATCCGGGCGAGGCGGTGGCGTTCGTCGCGGCGACCGGGGTGGACAGCCTGGCCGTGGCGGTGGGCACCTCGCACGCGATGACGACCCGGGATGCCAGCGTGGACCTGGACCTGGTGCGCGCGCTGCGGGCGGCGGTGCCGGTACCGCTGGTGCTGCACGGCTCGTCCGGGGTCGCCGACGCGGACCTTCCCGCGGTGGTACGCGCCGGCATCACGAAGGTGAATATCGGAACCCGGTTGAACGTGGCGATGACCCGGAGGGTCCGGGAGGTACTGGCCGAACGGCCGGATCTCGTTGACCCGCGCCGGTATCTGGGACCTGGCCGAGCGGCGGTGAGCGACGAAGCCAGCGCGGTACTCACCCGGTTGATGACTGTTGACCCGGCCGGTACGACTGAATAATGATCAGGCCCGCACTCCCAGAGGGACGCCCGCCTTGGTCATACGCCACCCCCGCCTGCGCGCGCTCGGCCGCCTGGTTCGCCGGTTGCGCCCCGCGACCGTCACCTTCGTGACCTTCGCGACGGTGGTGGTCGGTGCCGCCGCGGCCAAGGTGGTGGTGGCCGAGTTGGGCCGGCACGGCGGCGGTACGCCCGCGATCGCGGCACCGGCGACGGCGCAGCCGACGGACTGGTCGTGGGAGTCGTTCCCGGCACCGGCGGTACCGGTCGCCACCGGCGTCGGCGGCAACTCCCCGGCGGCACCAGCCGGTACGCCCGCGTCCACTGGCGGGCAGGCACCGGCGCAGCCGTCGCCGCAGCCGGGGCCGCCCAGCACCGC
>DATEJJ010000318.1:0-4590 GCA_035278125.1 Rugosimonospora sp. | reverse complement strand
GCGCTCCACCAGGGCGCGGTGGCGCAGGTGGAGCAGGTACGCGACGAGGAGCGCGCCGGACAGCGCGCAGCCGAGCGCGAAGCCGGGGCCGAGTACCGCGAGCCCGACCAGCTCGCTCGCGTTCAGGAAGATCAGGGCGGCGAGCACCCGGCGGCGGCGGTACACGGCAGGGGTGTGCGGGCGGGGAGCCCGACCGCCGCTACGGCGCCCGCCGCGGAAAGACAGCGGAATCGCGGACACGGGGTACGCGGAGACCGGCAAAGCCGAGATGGGGGCGACCGAGATGGGGGCGGCGAGGGCGGTGGTGACGGCTCGGGGCGGGTTGACCGGGTGGCGTCCGGGCACGGTGCGCTGACGGCGGCGGCGATCGATCACCCGCGCCGTGGACAGCGCCCGCTCCGCCACCAGCCGCTCGGTCGCGTCATACCGGCGGACCAGGGCCGGCGCGAGGGCGAGCAGCCCGGCAGCGGCGAGGACGGCGAGGAGCACCGAGGTCGGCACCCTCACCCCTCCCGTCTCAGAATCACAGAATTACAGCCTTGTGATTCGAGGTTACGGGGCGGATCACGCTAGCGGCGGGACGCCACACCGCCGCCGCGTAGCCGGTGCCACCGCGCGAGCAGCCCACCCTCGGGCAAGACATCTTCGGTGGTCAATGCATATCCGATGTGGTCGCGCCACGCTCCGTCAATATGCAGGTACCGCGGGTGGTACGCCTCCTCGCGGAAGCCGAGCTTCTCCACGACCCGGCGGGACGCGGCGTTCTCCGGCCGGATGTTGACCTCGATACGGTGCAGCCCGCCGGCGGTGAACGCGTGGTCGACGGCGAGCGCCAGCGCGGTGGGGATCACGCCCCGCCCGGCCACCCGGGAGTCGACCCAGTACCCCGCGTACCCGGAGCAGAACGCGCGCCGCACGATGTTGCCCAGGGACAGCTGCCCGACGAAGCGTTCCCGGGCGTCCTCGCCGTCGCGCAGGCATACGGCGAACGGCATGGCGGAACCCTCCCGCCCGGTACGCCGCAGTTCGCGCAGGACCAGCCGGAAGGACGCGGCGGAGTTCAGCTCGTCCCAGCGTCCGGGCGGAGTCGGTTCCCAGCGCGCGAGCCAGTCCTCATTGTTCAGCCGCACCTCGGCCCAGGCGCGCGCATCACCCCGCCGGTACGGCCGCAACATCACGGCACCATCCGACAACACAGCAGGCCACCCAGGGGCACTCACGGTATCTCCCGACCCGCTGCGCTCACCGGCGCCGATCCAGCAGCAGGACGTCCACTGTGGACCCGGCTGGCGCGCTCATCACGCGCTCGCCGAGCACCATCAACCCGTTCGCCTCGGCCATCCCGGACAGCGTGTACGGACCGCCCGCGAGCGGCTGCACCGTGTACCCGCCACCGCGCCGCTCCGCCACCAGCGCCGGGCGGAACTCGCGCATCCCACTGATCGAAGACACAGTCTCCAGTAAATGCGCCCGCACGCTCGGACGGAATACCGGCTCCGCGCCGGCCAGCATCTGGATCACCGGGCGCACCAGGATCTCGAACCCGATCAGCGCGGCGCCTGGGTCGCCGGGCAGGCAGACGACGGGTACCTCCTCGCCGCCGATGGTGCCGAAGCCCAGCGCGGAGCACGGGTACACGGACAGGTCGGTGAAGCCGACGGGGCCGCGGGACAGGATGCGGCGCACCATGTCACCCGGGCCGGTGCCGGTACCGCCGGTGGTGACGATCAGGTCGGCGCGCAGGGTCTGGTCCTCCAGGAGCCCGCGCAGGCCCTCGGGGTCGTCGTCGCAGATGCCCACCCGGTACGCGTGCGCGCCGGCCTCGGCCGCGGCCGCGGTCAGCGCGTGCGAGTTGACGTCGACGACCTGGCCCGGCTGGCTGGCCCGGCCCACGTCCACCAGTTCGTCCCCGGTGGACAGCACGACCACGCGGGGGCTCGGGCGCACCGTGACGTGCCCGATGCCGCAGGCGGCCAGCACCGCGACCAGGGCGGGCGAGACGAAGGTACCGCCGGCGGCGAGCACCGCGCCGGCGGGCATCTCGTCACCGGCGCGGCGGATACCGTACCCCTTCTTGGGGGTCTGCTGGATCTCGACGGCGGCCATGCCCTGATCGGTGAGGGACGGCGGCACCACGACGTCGGCGCCGGCCGGCACGGCCGCGCCGGCGGCCACGCTGAAGCAGGTGCCGGGGGTCAGCCGCACCGGCCGCCAGCTCGCGGCGGCGAGGTCGCCGATCACGTTGAGGCGCGTCGGCCGCTTGGCACTCGCGGTGGCGATGTCCTCGAAGCGGACCGCGTACCCGTCGATCGCGGCATGGTCGAAGGCGGGCAGCGGTCCGGGCGCGACCACGTCCTGGGCGAGCACGTTGCCGTACGCCTGGGTCAGGTCGAGGTCGAGCGCTGGCAGCGGCCGGAGCCGGCGCAGCACCACACTCAGGTAGTCCGCGAGCGGGGTGCGGCCGGCCGGGTCAGGCCCGGCACCGGGCCGCCCGGTCGCCGCGCCGTGCTCGGCCGTGGCCGTCATCCGCTCCCGTGCCTCTCCTGGCGAGATGTGCCCGGCGGACGATCACGCCCGCGGGTTGGACATCTCATTCTTCACGAAGTCGGCCAGCCAGTCGCGGAACGCCGGGCCGAGATCCGGCCGTTGGCATGCCAGTTCTACGACAGCCTGCAGGTACCCGATGGGCGCGCCGGTGTCGTACCGGGTACCCCGGAAGATCACTCCGTGTACCGGCGTCCCCTCGCTGAGCAGCAGTGCCATCGCGTCGGTGAGCTGGATCTCGCCGCCCGCACCCGGCCCGGTACGCCGGATGGCGTCGAAGATGCTGTTCGGCAGCACGTACCGGCCCACCACGGCGAGGTTGCTGGGCGCCTGGTCGCGGGGCGGCTTCTCCACCAGGCCGGTGACCTTGACGACCTCGGCGCCGGCCGGCCCCTCGTCGGTGGGCTCGACCGAGGCGACACCGTACCGGGTGACCTCGTCCCAGGGCACCTCGATGAATGCGAGCACGATCCCGCCGGTACGCGCCTGCAGGTCGAGCATGTCGGGCAGCAGCGGGTCGGCCTCGTCGGTGAACTCGTCGCCGAGCAGTACCGCGAACGACTCGCCGCCCACGTGCGACTCGGCGTACGACACCGCGTGCCCGAGCCCGCGCGGCTCCGGCTGCCGGCAGGTGTAGATCTCCGCCAGCTCGGAGGGGCGCACGATCGCGGCGAGCCGCTCCTTGTCGCCCTTGTCTTCCAGGTGGCGCTCCAGGTCGGGCCGCCGGTCGAAATGGTCCACCATGGACGTCTTGCCGCGCCCGGTGACCAGGAGGATGTCGTTGATGCCGGCGCGGGCCGCCTCTTCGACGATGTACTGCAGCACCGGTCGGTCCACGACCGGGAGCAGCTCCTTGGGTACCGCTTTGGTGGCGGGCAGGAAGCGGGTGGCCATCCCGGCGGCGGGAATCACCGCCTTGACGGCCCGGCGCGAGCCGGGGGCTGGGGCACTACGAGTGTCGGCCATGTGGGGCAGACTATCGGCCACGACTCTGGCGCGGAGCGTGAGGGCCGCCGGTCGCGGGGCTGTCCAGCCCCGGCGAGGCGACCGGCGCGGGCAGCCGCGGGGGGTGCTCGCCTGCGCCAAATCCTGGCTCCGGCTGCGCTGCCCCGGCGCCTCCGCCAAAGCCCGGCTCCGGCTGCGCTCCCCCGGCGGCCAGCGGGCCGGGGGCACCGGCCACCCGGTAGGTGTCGCGGCCGTCGGCCTTGGCCACGTAGAGGGCGTCGTCCGCGGCGTCCAGCACCGCGGCTCCGCTGGCGCCGTGGTCCGGGAAGACCGCGATGCCGATGGACACGGTGACCGGGATGCGCAGGCTGCGGGCCGGGCCGTCGGACTGCCGGCCGACCGGCGCCTGCCGGCGGTACTCGTCTGGGTTGCGGCGTGCCGTCACGGTCATGGCTGTACCCCGCATGGCCGTGCCCAACCGTTCCGCCAGCGTGATCCCGCCGAGCACGTCGGTCTCCGGCAGCAGCAGCACGAACTCCTCGCCGCCCTGGCGGAACGCGAGGTCCACCTCGCGTACCTCGGCGCGCAGCCGCCGGGCGAACTCGGCGAGCACCGCGTCCCCGGCGGCGTGCCCGTACGAGTCGTTCACCTCCTTGAACCGGTCCAGGTCCAGCAGCAGCACGCATAAGCGGTGCCCGAACCGGCTGGCCCGCTCCACCTCGCGGCGCAGCGAGTCGCGCAGCATCCGGTAGTTGTACAGGCCGGTCAGCGGGTCGGTGTAGGACAGCCGCTGCGCCTCCTCGTGGATCCGCACGTTCTCCACCGCGACGGCGGCCTGCGCGGCGAAGGTCCGCAGGGTCACCTGATCGGCGTCGTCGAACTCGTCGCCGCCGAGCCGGTCGTACAGCGCGAGCACCCCGCGTACCGCGTGCTCGGCCCGGTCGCTGCCGGGCGGCCGGCGGGTGGAGAACGGCACCGCGATGTACGTCTGCCCGCGCGGTTCCCCCGGTGCGAGCGCCGGTGCGTCCCGCTCCAGCCGGCCGCGCCGCGGCTCGCCGGTCTGCGCCACGGTGCCGAGCAGCCCGGCCCCGATCGGTACCC
>DATEJJ010000317.1:0-6512 GCA_035278125.1 Rugosimonospora sp. | reverse complement strand
GGTGGCCCGTTGCTGGGTGTCGGTGGCCCGTTGCCTGGTACGGGTGCGTTGGTGGGTGCCTCACCAGGGCCGGTCAAACCACCGAAGCCACCAGAGGATCCGCCAGGGCCACTACCGGAACCGTCGGGGCCACCGCCGGATCCGCCAGGTGAACTGCTGGTGGTGCCGACGTTGCCTGCCCCGAACCCGCCCGTCCCGTCGCCGCCACCGAAGCCGGCGCCGATACCCGCCAAACCAGCGGCCGGATCGACGATCTGCCCAGCCGCCACCCCGGTCTCGCCGTGCCCACCGTGGAACTTGTGGACCGCAGCCGGAGCACCACCAGTAAACGCACCGTTGACCGTGCCCTGCCACACATCAGCACCAAGAGGGCCGCCCCCACCCAACGGGGACATAAACACCGGGGTGATGGCCTCCGCGAACATCTCCCCACCGGCATGCCCCGCAATCCCCTCCCCCGCACCCTTCTTCAGCCGGTTGGCAGCACCGTGGTAACCATGCATCCCGCCACCAGCTATCCCACCCCCCAACCCCGACGTCCACAGATCCTTCTTATCAGCCTGATGACGGAACCCCTCAGCCACCTGCCACAACTGCGCCGCCGCACTCTCCAGAGCCTCCTCAAGCGCCTCATGCCCCACCGCCCCCGCAACCCGCGCGGCAGCCCTGATAGCCCAGTGCGCATCCTCCAGCAACTCCCGCGCAGCCACCCGCGCCCCAGCCAACAGGGAAGGCACCAAAGGCGCGGTAAACGGACTGGCCAACGCCCACGCCAACTCATCAAGGAACAGATTAATCTCAATCAACATGCTCTTGTTAACCGAGTCCACACTCAACGCAAGGTTCATAATCCCGATGTACTGACCAGCCGCGATCTCCAACAACGGCGCCAGACTAGACCGCAACCCACGCACCCGAGACCCGAACGCCTCCCCCACATCCCCACCCACAGACGCCTGCACCTGCCCAACCAACCCATCAATCTGCCCAAACAAAGCAGACAGCTGCTGACGAGCACTCCACCAAACCCCACCCTGCGCCCGCGCCGCATCCACCAACACCCGCGGCGCGGACTGCCCAGCCAGCAGGATCCACAACCCATTCAAACTGGGATCAAAATCGAATGCCATCCGAGACGCATCACACCGTCAACACCGGCGACACCAAAACCGTCACCAGCACAACCAACACCGGAACCCCACCAACCACCAACAACCCAACCCCCCACAACAAAACAGGGAGACCAACCAACCCGAGTCACACAGACCCGACGCCACTGGCCGCGTCCGTGTGCCGCACTCGCGCCCAGACTTGCTGGCTGGACTGCTCCTGGGCGACCGACGGCGAGGACTGCGTGGAGTCCGCCGCCCCGTTGGTCAGCGCGGCTTGCTGCTGATTCAGCAGGCCCTGGGCCACCCTCCCGGCGCCCGCTTCGGTGCCATCGTACGCGGTGCCCATCGCGTCCAATGCCTCCTTGATGGCGAGAAGCGCCGCCGCCATGCTCCCCACGCCCTTCAGGTACGCTCCAGTCGCCGGCACATATTGCGATGCGAACATGTTCCACATGTAGTCTGTCCCATCGGTCGGCTCGCGCGTCAGCGGCCCGGCGTAGGCATTGACGTGCGCGTTGAACCCGTCGCCCGCCTCCCCGTAGGCGTTTGCGCCGCGGCCCAGCCCGTCGGTGTCCACGAATGTCTTGCCCGCCCCGCCCGGCAGCGAACCCGGTGGCGCGGACGACCCGGTCGGCCCTGACGTGTTGCTTCCAGAGCTCCCAGAGTCCGTACCGGTGCCCGGGTTCCTCGTACTCATCCCAGCCACTCCCTGTCTCGCGCGGCCAGCACCTCGCGGGTCTGGTCACTCATGTGCGGCGTGTCGGGCAGCATCGAGCGAAGGTCGACCTGTCCGGTCAGCATCGCGCGGGCGCTCAGTCCCGGGGGCAGCGACGGGGCGAGGATCTCGCCAGCCTCGTCCAGCGCCATGTCGCGCGCCTCGTTGATGGTGTTCATCAGCGCGGTGGCCAGCTCCACCGGCGCCATCCTCTTGTACATTCCGGTAGGGAAGGAGATCGCGGTGACCACCCCGCCGTGGCCAACGGTAACCGACACTGCCTGCCGGGGCGCCGTCGCGGTACACGCGATCTCCGAAAGCCGCCGCTGCGTCTCGCCCAGCCGCGCCACGTGTTCGCGGTACTCCGCGAGGCGATCCTCGTATGACATCCAAACCTCCTACGAAAAGGTGTACACATCGGCCGCGGCAATGGTGCGTGCCGCGCCCATGGAGACTATGCGCTCGGCCAGCCGGTGCGCGCCGAGCAGCGACACGTCGCCGGAGCGCGCGACCAGTTCGCGCAGCGCGGGTACCACGTCCTCGGGTACCTCGTGGCCGCGCCGGTTCAGGTAGCGCACCACGAGCTGGGTCAGCTCGGTGATGCCGTACACGGCCACCTGCCAGTGCTCGACCACACAGTCGCGGAGCGCGGGCACCTCGGTCAGCGCGGCGTCGAGCTCCGCCGGGTCGCCGACCAGCACCACGACCGGATTTCCCGGGTTGCGTTGTACGAACGCGCACAGGCTCTGCAGCACCTCGGTGAACTCCTCGCAGTCGGCCACATCCACGTGCAGTACGCCACCAGCCGCCGCGTCCATCGCGGTATGGATGAGGCTGTCCGCCTGTCCTGGCCAGCGCGGGGACAGGTCCATCTCCAGCGACACCCGTACCACGTGCCCGATGTCCACAATGGACAGCTCAGCGAGACCTTGCGCGTACAGGCGCACCACCTCGCTACGCCCGCTGCCCGGGTCGCCGGTGACCGCGATGTTGCCGGACAGCCCGGGTGGGGATCCCTGCCTTCGCGCCACCATCAGCCGCAGCAGGGTGCGCCCGACCGTGTCGCGCAGCCCGCTCTGCCCGACCAGGCCGCTCAACCGCTGCCAGGTCAGGCTCGCGGCGAGCGCGGCGCTCGGGTCTTGCGCCGTGTCCGGCGCAGCGGCGGCCGGCCGGGCGCCGAGCGCGGACACCTCGGAGCGCAGGTCCTCGGCGTTGAACCGGGACAGCTCCACGTCCTTGGCCGTTGGCGCGATCGCCAGCCGGGACGCCTGGTTGGTCACCATCGCTTCGAAGAGCTTGCGGGCCACCCGCCCGTTGCCGAAGGTCTCGGTGCGCGGTACCCGCTCGAAGTAGTCGGTGAGCGCCTGTACCCCGTCGTCGGTCAGTTCGTAGTAGTGCTTGCGGCACAGGTTCGTCGTGATAGTGACCAGCTCGTCGACGCTGTAGTTGGGGAACTCGATGGTCTTGGTGAAGCGCGAGGCGATGCCCGGGTTGGACGCGATGAAGTTCTGCATCAGGGCGGAGTAACCGGCGACGATGACCACCAACTCGTCGCGGTGATCCTCCATCAGCTTCATCAGCGTGTCGACCGCTTCCTGGCCGAAGTCGGGTCCGACCCCGCCCGCCTGGCTGTTGAGCGTGTATGCCTCGTCGATGAACAGCACGCCGCCCATGGCGCTGTTGACGACCTCGGTCGTCTTGATCGCAGTGGCGCCGATGTACTGCGCCACGAGATCGGCGCGGGCCACCTCAACCATGTGGCCGCGCGCGAGGATGCCCAGCTCGGCGAGGACCGCGCCGTACATCCGGGCCACAGTGGTCTTCCCGGTGCCGGGCGGGCCCGCGAAGACGAGGTGCCGGCTGATCGGCGGGACCGGCAGGCCCATCTCCTGCCGGCGCTTGGACATCTTGATGAGATTGACCAGGCCGATCACCTCCTGCTTGACGGTCTCCAGGCCGATCAGCCCGTCCAGGTCGGCCAGCGCGCCTTCGAGCACCTGTCCGGAGGCGGTACGGATGCTGGCCGGCTCCGCCTCCGCCGCAGGACGGGCGGCGGGAACCGCGGCGTCGAGAGCGGCCGCGGGAATCGCGGACGCAGGTCGCCCGGGGACGTCCGTCGCTTCGTGAACCACCACCCGGTCGTGGTCGATCAGCCGCCGGATGTCCATACCGGACGAGCCGGTGACCGAGGTGCCGGTCACGGTGACCGGCTGCGGCGTCTCCAGCAGCACACCGTCGCCGCGGCTGCCGCTGACCTCACACCCGGTCAGCGTCAACGCGCCGCCGCTGGCGTGCACACCGTGCCGGCCCGCGGAACGCACCCGGCACCGAGTGGCGACCAGCGCACCCCCGGTGCCCACTACCACCGCGTCCGCGACCGTGTCGACGAACTCACTGTCCTGCATGGACAGCGAGCTGCCGTCGCCGCCGACGCGCAGCCCACCGCCACGCAGCCGGGAGGAGGTCATGTTCGCCGAGGCGCCACCGGCGACCGTGACGCCGGCACCGGCGGTGCCGGTCAACCGCAGATCGGCCAGGGTCGCACTGGACCCCTCGGACAGTTCGACCGCGACGGTGGTACCGTCAGTGTCCAGCTCGGCGTCCATAAGCGACAGTCGACTGTGTCCAGTGATCCGCACCGGAGCACCGGAGGCACCGGCCAACCGCAGCCCGTGAACCTCCACATCGGACTCAGCGGTGACGGTCAGCGCGTCGTGCGTCGAGTCCACGCGCAGCGCCTGGAAGCTCGCCGAGCCACCGGCGTCCACGTACACTCCGATGGGCGCGTCCCGCACGGTACAGTCGACAATCCTTGGTGCCGCGCCACCGGTGACCCGCAGGGCGGTACGGCCGGCGCTGCCGAACCGGCACCGCTCCAGCACCGGACGCGCGCCGTCGGCGATGTGGGCCGCCTGCACCGCGCAGCCAGTGAATACGGAGTCCATAATGGACACCGTGCCGGCACTGGTGAGGTAGAGGTCGAGGGCCTCCCCGTCGCGTACCGTCACGCCTTTGATCGTCGCGTTACCCTGCGCCTCCACCACCAGGCCCGGTTTCGCGGCCTTGACCACCTCGCAGTCCTCCGCGGTGAGGGTGGCCCGGCCGCTGACGCAGATGCCGTTGCCGCCCGGGCTGAGCACGCGGGTGCCGCGGATAACCGCCGCGCCGTCCTCGCCGACCACCACGCCGGAGGAGGCTGGCGCGACGATCTCGGTGTTGTCCACTGTGCTCGATGCCGGTGAGGTGATGACAATACCGGCGCCCGCGCACTCGCGCAGCCGGCTGCCGCGCAGCATCACGCTGCCGGTGCCTCGGGTGAGCACGGCGGCCCACGACCGGGCCGAGATGGCGCAGCCGTCCAGAGTAAGCTCGCCGCGCTGCACGTCGATCGCGGCCAAGTTGTCGTCCACCCCGGTGATGGCGATTCCGGTGAACACGGCGCCCTCGGCGTTGACCACGACCGCGGTGCCCGAGGGCGGCCGCAGCTCGACGCTGCCGGCACCCTGCGCGGCGGCGATCGTGACGATCCGGTGCACGACCAGGTTCTCCGGGTACACACCGGGTTGTACGCTGATCGTCGTGCCGTCGCCGGCATCCGCCAGCGCACCGGCGATCGTACGGTGGGTGCCGGCCCGGTCGGCGGACACAACGAACAGTTGCCGGTTCATCGCCTGCCTTCTCCTTCCCGTGAGATCAGGCCAGTCAGACCAGGCCGGGCAGCGCCTGGAAGCGCGGCCGGGCCGACTCCGGCAGCCGGTGCGGTGGCTTTGCACCGGCCCACGCTTCCCGGGCGCGGCGCAGCGACTCGGTGGCCATCTCGTCGAGGCCGAGGCCACGGTCGCGCACCTGCCCGTCCGGCCCGACCTCCGCCACGGCCAGTTCCCGCAGCAGAATGTGCGCGCGTTCTCCGCCGGCCGGCTCCCGCACGTCGAGAATCTTGAAGTTGCTGCCCGGAACGAACAGCACCCGGCCGGCGACCGACTCCCGCTCGGGTTCCAGCAGCCGGGTCCGCCGGCCAGTGATCGACCAGAGGAACACGTCGGCGTCGCCGTCCTGCTCGGCGCACGGCGTGGTGAGCGCGTGCATGAACCCCCAATCGGTGATAAGGCTGCGCTGGCGGTACTTCTCCCACTGCGCGGCGGTCGGCGTGATCCGGTACAGGGTCGGCCCGCGGTGTGACGGCAGCCGGCTCAACCCGGACACCACGCACCTGGCGAACGGCACGTGCGGTCCACCCTTGCCGAGGCGCAGCAACTGGTCGATCTCGTCGCCCTCGGGCGAGAGGTACAGCCGCACCGAGACGGCGTCGGTGAGCACCGCGCCGGACGAGGCTGCCATCGCGTCGTGGAACCCGGGATGCTCGGACAGCACCCGGGCGACCGAGTTCGCCATGGCGGCGTACTGCCGGCCGAACGCCTTGCGCAGCCAGATCCGCTCCTCCTCGAGCCCGCGTGGGGCGATGAGCGCGGCGACATTCCCGGCCGGTGCCTGCTGGAGTCGTGCCCCGCCACCTCGTGCCGCCCCGGCGTCCAACGCCGATCCGTCCTCAATGGACGGCGCAGCCGGGGCGGGCGGTTCCGGTACGCCAGCGGACGGCCGCTCGGCCGCCGCGGGCCGACCGGCCACCGCTGGCACGAAACGCTGGTCCGGCAGGTTCGGCAGGTCCGGCGCGACAGGCGGGTCCA
>DATEJJ010000316.1:0-15690 GCA_035278125.1 Rugosimonospora sp. | reverse complement strand
GAGCCTGCCGCGGCCGGCGGTCTGCCGCTCGGCGACCACCACCAGGCCCTCGGCCGCGCCCGCCCGCGCGGCCTGCGCCACGTCGGCGTTGGTCGACGCGGTCTGCTCCCGGATCTCGATCTCCCGCCACAGGCTGTCCGGCCGCAGCAGCGCCCGGCGCAGGTCCGCGACCCGCAGCGGCGGCCGGTCGATGTCCGAGTACGGAGAGTAGGCCATGAGTGGAGGTTAGTGCGGGCCGCAGGCCGCTCCTCCCGTGAGGATCAGATATGACCCAGCTCACCGTGGCCGCGCCGGACCGGCCGCTAGCATCTGCGCATGACGACGCAGGGGACGGACATCGACATACACACCACCGCGGGCAAGCTCGCCGGCCTGCGCGAACGCGCTGAAGACGCGGTACACGCGGGCTCCGCGCGGGCGGTGGAGAAGCAGCACTCGCGCGGCAAGAAGACCGCCCGCGAGCGGATCGAGCTGCTGCTGGACCCGGGCTCGTTCGTCGAACTGGACGAGCTGGCGCGGCACCGGTCCAGCGCGTTCGACATGCCCGCGAGCCGGCCCTACGGCGACGGCGTGGTCACCGGGTACGGCACCATCGACGGGCGGCCGGTGTGCGTGTTCGCGCAGGACTTCACCGTTTTCGGTGGCTCGCTGGGCGAGGTGTTCGGCGAGAAGATCGTCAAGGTCATGGACCTGGCCATGAAGACCGGCTGCCCGGTGATCGGCATCAACGACTCCGGCGGCGCCCGGATCCAGGAGGGCGTGGTCTCGCTCGGCCTGTACGGCGAGATCTTCTTCCGCAACGTGCGCGCGTCCGGCGTGATCCCGCAGATCTCCCTCGTCATGGGCCCGTGCGCGGGCGGCGCGGTGTACTCCCCCGCGGTCACCGACTTCACCGTGATGGTCGACCAGACCTCGCACATGTTCATCACGGGACCCGACGTCATCAAGACGGTCACCGGCGAGGACGTGGGCATGGAGGAGCTGGGCGGCGCCCGTACCCACAACACCAAGTCAGGCAACGCGCACTACCTCGCCGCCGGCGAGGAGGACGCGATCGAGTACGTCAAGGGCCTGCTGTCCTACCTGCCGTCCAACAACCTGGACGAACCGCCGGTGTTCGAGTCGCCGGCGTCGCTGGCCGTGTCCGACGAGGATCTGGCGCTGGACACGCTGATTCCCGACTCAGCCAACCAGCCGTACGACATGCACCGGGTCATCGAGCACGTGGTCGAGGACTTCCTGGAGGTGCAGGCGCTGTACGCGCAGAACATCGTGGTCGGCTTCGGCCGGGTGGAGGGGCGGCCGGTCGGCGTGGTGGCCAACCAGCCCATGCACTTCGCCGGCTGCCTGGACATCGCGGCATCGGAGAAGGCGGCCCGGTTCGTGCGTACCTGCGACGCGTTCGGCGTCCCGATCCTGACGTTCGTCGACGTGCCCGGCTTCCTGCCCGGTACCGGCCAGGAGTGGGACGGAATCATCCGGCGCGGCGCCAAGCTCATCTACGCGTACGCGGAGGCGACGGTACCCAAGGTCACGGTCATCACCCGCAAGGCGTACGGCGGCGCGTACGACGTCATGGGCTCCAAGCACCTCGGCGCCGACCTCAACTTCGCCTGGCCGACGGCGCAGATCGCGGTGATGGGCGCCCAGGGCGCGGTGAACATCCTGTACCGCTCGGAGCTGCGCGAGGCGGCGGACCCGCTGGCGCTGCGCGCGGAGCTGGTGGCGGAGTACGAGGACACGCTGGCCAACCCGTACATCGCGGCGGAGCGCGGGTACGTGGACTCGGTGATCGCGCCGTCGACCACCCGGATCCAGGTGGTACGGGCGCTGCGCGCGCTGCGTACCAAGCGGGAGACGCTGCCCCCGAAGAAGCACGGCAACATCCCGCTGTGACCGGTTGCTAAGCTAGACGTCTGGCTTACCCGGGTTTCAATGAGGTCCTGGTGAGGCAGCCTCGACGGGGCGGGTCAGGAGCGTAGCCAGGTGACGTTGGGCTGGATGCCGAGCACCACCACGCTCGCCGCCACCGCGCCCACCGCGACCACCAGGAACAGCCCCACCCAGAACAGCCCCGGTACCCGGGTCAGACCGGCCAACTGATCCGCGTCCGAGTCGCGCACGTACCCGCGCCGGCGCTGCCGCTGCACCTCGAACAGCGGCCGTACCCCACCCAGCAGCAGGAACCACACGGCCAGGTACGCGAACGCCGCCTGTACCTGCGCCGAGCCGTACCAGGACACCAGGAACACCGCCGCCCCGGTCACCAGTACCGAGAGCAGCCCGTACAGGTTGCGGACCATCACGAGTACCGCGAGCAGCAGTACCAGGGCCAGCCACAGCATGATCCGGATCCGGCCGACCGCCAGCAGCGCGGCACCGGCCAGGCCCAGCAGCGACGGGGTGACGTACCCGGCGGCCAGGGTGGCGACCATGCCCGGTCCGCTCGGCCGGCCCCGGCTGACGGTCAGGCCCGAAGTGTCGGAATGCAGCCGGATGGACTGCAACCGCCGCCCGGACAGCAGCGCGACCAGCGCGTGCCCGCCCTCGTGCGCGATGGTGATCACATTACGGGCCAGCCGCCAGGGCCGGTGCGGTACCACCACGAGCAGGGCGACGACGGCGGCGAGGAGCACGAGCAGGCGGGGCGGCTGGGGCTGCGCGTCGAACGCCCGGTGCCAGAGATCGGTCAGCACCCTCGCAGCCTCTCACGCCCCCGCAACCCCCTTCCTCGGAGCAACGTCGGGATCTACAGGGGTGGGCGGCGGTAGCGGCGGAGTGGGGACTTGGGCGGGGCCGTGGCCTCTACCTTGCCCACCGCGATCAGCGCGTCGAGCACGCGCAGCAGCGACACCTGATTGATTCCGGTGGCGTTCTCGAGGTCGCGCCGCGACATGTCCGCCCCTTGAGAAAGGGCCTCGAGGATCGCGGTCTCCCGGTTTGCCGCCGGCTGACGGTGCTCCGACGGGTTCTGGGGCGACGGTGGGTCTGCCGGCAACGGGACCAGGACGTACCGGGCGTGCCGCCGTTCGCCGATCCGTACCGCCAGCCCTCTGGTGACCAGTTCAGCGAGTTCATAGGTCGCCCGCCGCCCATCGAGTCCCAGATTGCGCATGCTCTGGTTGGTGACGGCCCGCCCATCACGCATCTGCGCCAGCGCCATCCGTTGCGTGGCACTCAGGCCAGGGAGCCCGAAGCTGTTGATCCAGGCGGTCGTCTCGGGCGTGAGGAGGGCATGCCGGGGCATGACCACCTTGAAACGCGTGATCCTGCTCTGGAACTCCGGGAGCGCCGTGCCCGCCCGGCGCAGTTCCCGCAGCATCGTCGGAATCCCGCTCGCGCGGTTCTCGCAGACCGTACGGTCGCTGCTGGGCAGTTGGACGTCCTGCAGCAGCTTGACGAGCACCGGATTGCGCGTGGACGAGACACCGTCTCCGCCGAGATCATCCTCGGTGACCGCGCCGAACAGGCCGCCCGGATTCGCCACGGACAGTCGGTCCGCGTACAGGACGATCTGTACGGGGGTGCCGCGCGAGTAGGCGGAGTAATCGCGGTGCACCAGCGCGTTGACGATGGCTTCGCGTAGCGCCTCGACCGGGTAGTCGTACACGTCGCGCCGGCCGGTGCCCTCGACGAACGAGCGTACGGACGTATTGCGGAGGACTGCCGCGACCGCCTCCTCGACGATGTAGGGGATCGCTCCCTCGAACGTCCGGTTGTCGAGGAAGCGCGGGCCGCCGGCAGGAACGTCCTCGGCGGACAAGCCTGGATAGACGACGAAGGTCGCATTGAGCTGCGGGAAGAACTGCTGCGGGTACACGCCCATGGCGATCAGGCCGCCAAGGGTGGGTACGAGTTGCCCGTGGGCGTCTGGCGCCAGCACGTTGAGGCGCCGCAGGGCGCCGGCGTCGTCGAGCCCTTCGAACGCGCGCCGCTGCCGTTGCCGTACCCGGCGCAACAGATAGTCGACCATCACCGGATCGAGGTCGGTGACGGTCGCGCCACTCACCGGCTGACGATCGTCATCCGGCTGACCTCGGTTGGTGTGCAGCAGGTGTATCTCGAAAACGGTCAGCCGACGGTCGCCGTCACCGCCGCGCGTGAACGAACCGTTGTACTCGCCGCGTGACTTCACGTAGCAGGGCTTGAAGCGCGGGTCGAGCTCGGGGATCTCGGCCACGACGACGGTGCCGCCATCGATGTCAACGATGTCGATGTCCGTACGAACCGGTGGCTCCAGTTCGTCGGCACAGGCAGCGGCGAGCGCGTCGCGGATGCGGACCGCGTCGAACCGGTCCGCTACCGCGAAGTTCGCGCGTTCGTCCAGCCCGAGGATGATGGTCCCGCCCCGGTCGTTACTGAAGGCGCTCACCGTGTCCCTCACGGACTTCGGCAACCCGCCACTGGCGGCCTTCGCTTCAATGTCGCAGAGATCTGTGGTGCGAGCCCGCAGGAGGGCGACAAGCGCGCGAAGTTCGTCCGGCTCCATACCCGATTCCTGATAAAGACTTTTGCAAAAGACTTTATCACAGCTCTCCGCCGCCCCGGGCAAGAGGCCGTATGCTGCCTGCGTGGATGATGAGGTGTTTTTCCGGGTGGTGCGGGGGGTGCCTACGGCAGAGGAGCTGGCGGCGCTGGTGGGAGTGCTGTTCCAGCGGTCCCGCGTGGTACCCGCAGCCGAGGCGCCGGCGCGCTCCCGGTGGCGCGAGTCCGGCCTGCCGGCCATCACGCCCCGTCCCGGCCCGGGCGCCTGGCGCGCCTCCGCACTGCCGCGATAACGGGCCGGGCGTCAAGCAGGCGGCTCGGGGGTACGGCGGCGTACCGGGACCGGGATGCGGCGGCGGGTACGCAGATCCTTGAGCCGCTGGCGCGCCTCCTCCGGTACCGGCAGGTCCGAGACCAGCGCCTGGCCGCACGCCTTGCACACCAGCGCGTGCGGTACCACCTCGGACAGGCAGTACGGGCACTCCCGCTCCGCGAAGCCGGGGTTGCGCAGGACGCCGATGCCCGACATCACCTTGACCACCAGGAACAGCACGCCCGCCAGCAGGATGAAGTTGAGCAGGTCGGTGAGGAAGCTGCCGTAGTAGATGCGGGCCTTGTTCACCGAGAAGTGCAGGCGGCTGAAGTCGGTCTGCCCGAAGATGGCCGCGACGAACTGCAGCAGCACGTTGCGGGCCAGGGACTGGACCAGGGTGGAGAACGCGGCGCCGATCAGGAAGCCGAGCGCCAGGTCGAGCACGTTGCCGCTCAACGCGAACGCCCGGAACTCCCGCAACAGCTTGCGCATGCCGGGCATCGTGCCATCCCCGCGCCAGCCGGCCGGTACCGTAACCTGTTCCGGTGAACAACAGACCACGCCTCGTACTCGCGTCCGCGAGCCCCGCCCGGATCAACCTGCTGCGGGCGGCGGGTATCGAGGCCGAGGTGATCGTGAGCGGTGTTGATGAGTCTACTGTGGACTCCTCCCGCGCGGACCTGCTGTCGCTGACGCTCGCGCGGATGAAGGCGCAGGCGGTGGCGAGCCGGCTGCGGCACGGGCTGCCGCGCGACGCGACGCTGGTGCTCGGCTGCGACTCGGTGCTGGAGTTCGGCGGCGAGATCCTGGGCAAGCCGCGCGACGCGGCCGACGCCACGGCGCGCTGGCGGCGGATGCGCGGCGGGAGCGGCGTGCTCTACACCGGCCACTGCCTGATCGAGCTGGACTCGGAGAAGCGGGCCGAGGCGACGGCGGGTACGACCGTCCACTTCGGAGACCTGAGCGACGCCGAGATCGAGGCGTACGTGCGCTCGGGCGAGCCGCTGCACGTGGCGGGGGCGTTCACGATCGACGGGCTGGGTGGCGCGTTCGTGGAGTCGATCGAGGGCGATCACGGCAATGTGGTCGGGCTGTCCCTGCCGCTGCTGCGCCGGCTGCTCGGCGAGCTGGGGCTGGCCATCACGCAGCTATGGGAGCGGCGCCTCAACTCCTGAGATGGCGGGCGCCACGGCCGGTACGGGTACCGCGCGCAGGCGGCGGGCCAGTGGCGGTACCAGCAGGGCCGCCGCCACGAGGAGGCAGGGGATGAGCAGGAACGCCAGGCGCGGGCCGATCCGGTCGGCGACGGCGCCGAGCAGGAACGGCGCCAGCCCGAACGACACGAACAGGCCGTAGTTGGCCCGGGCGGCGGCCTGGTCGGGCCGGTCGCCCGAGACGCCGAGCGCCATGCCGATGCCGAGCGGGTAGTGCATGCCGTTGCCGAGGCCGAGCACGATCAGGCCGGCGACCGCGAGCGCGGGCAGGCTGGACAGCCAGAACAGCGCGAACCCGGCCGCGGACACGCAGAGCATGCCCAGCAGCAGCCGGGGCGGCGCGATGTACAGGGCGAGCCGGCCACCGACGAGGCGGCCCAGGGCCATCCCGCCGATGATGCCGGAGACGGCGGTCGCGGCCGCGCCGGAGCTGACCCCGGTGTCGGTACGGAGCAGGTCGCTGGACCACAGGTTGATGCAGACCTCCACTGACCCGGTCGCGCACATCAGCAGCCACGCGATCCAGTACCCGCCGGGCAGGCGGCCGGCTGCGGCGTGCCCGGACGGCAGGGCGGATGCGGGTACCCGTACCCGGAAAATCAATGCGGCGGCCGCAACCAGCACGATCAGCAGGATGACCACGGCCAGGGCGGGGCGCCAGGTGAGCCGGGCGCCGACCGCGACGCCGATCAGCAGCGGCGCCACCGCCCCGGACGCGCAGGCGATCGCGTTCGCCTCGGCGATGGCGGCCGGGCCGGCCGCGCCGTGCCGTTCGCCGAGGGTGGCCACCACGCCCGCGATGAGCCCGCTGCCGAACACCGAGGCGACCAGCACGCTCGGCACGGTCAGCCAGATCGGCCGGGCGAGGCAGAAGATGGCCACGCCCCCGGCCGCACCGGCCAGGCACAGCCACATCCAGTTGCCCCGCCCCAGCCGGCGCGCCGCGTAGGGCGAGACCGCGCCGGCGAGCACCGCACCCACCGCGAGCGCGACGCTGTGCAGGCTCGCCACGCCGCGGCTGACATGCTGCTCGTCCCGCAGCAGCGGCACCACGGGGCTGAATCCGTAAAGGAAATAGGCCCAGGCGCCCAGTTGCATGTAGACAAGCCAGGTTACGGGGTCGCGGAGCAGGCGGGGCACTGGTCCCAGGCTACGTCAGCGCACGGCCTTCGCGAAGGAGCGTGCGGCCCAGCTCACTCCGACGACCGCGAGCGCGCCGACGATCACCAGAGCCTTCCAGACGGCGCCGTTGCCCGGATGCCCCGCGAACAACGCGCGAGCCGCGTCCACCGCCCATTTGAAGGGGTTGTACCCGGCGAGCCCGCGCAGCCACCCGGGACCGTACGTCATCGGCAGCAGGATGCCGGCCAGCAGCAGTACCGGCATGCTCACCATGTTCAGCAGCGGGGCGAGCGCGTCCTCGCTCTTGAGCCACAGCGCGACGCCGTACGACAGGGACGAGCAGAGCACCCCGATCAGCGCGAGCAGCGCCAGGGTCAGCAGCAGCGGACCGACCTGTACCCGCAGCCCGAACGGCAGCGCCAGCACGACCAGCAACAGCCCCTGGAAGAGCAGCATGGCGGTGGAGCTACCGGCCCGGCCGAGCAGCAGGGCGAACCGGCTCACCGGCGTCACGCGCATCCGTTCGATGATGCCCATGCGCAGCTCGGCCACGAGCGGGAAGCCGACGAACAGGGTGCCGAAGATGGCGAGCTGGATCAGCAGGCCCGGAATGAAGATCTTGTACGCGTTGGTGCCGCCCATGCCCGGGATCCCCTTGAGCAGCGGGCCGAACAGCAGCAGGAAGAACAGCGGCTGCATGATGCCGACGAAGACCCACACCGGGTTGCGCAGCAGCAGCCCCATCTGGCGGGCGAAGACCAGCCACGTGTCGCGGGCGAACTTGTACATCTCATCGATCCCTTCAGGCTTCCCGCAGCGAGCGGCCGGTCTTCGCCAGGAACACGTCGTCCAGGCTGGGGCGGTGCAGTTCGATCGAGCCGAGCGGCAGGCCGGCGCCGTCGAGCAGGCGCAGGATCTGCGGGATGGCGCTGCCACCCTCGTCCACGTACAGCCGCAACTCCCCGTCGCCGGGTTCGGCGCTGCGCACGTACGGCTCGACGGTGAGCAGTTCGGCCGCCTTGGCCGCCGAGCCGTTGAGGCCGAGCGTCACCACGTCGCCGGCGACGGCGCGCTTGAGCTCGTCCGGCGTACCCTCGGCGACGATCTCGCCGTAGTCGATGATCGACACCCGGTCGCAGAGCGCGTCGGCCTCCTCCAGGTAGTGCGTGGTGAGGAAGACGGTCATGCCCTCGGCGCGCAGCCGCCGTACCTCGTCCCACATGTGCGCCCGGCTCTGCGGGTCCAACCCGGTGGTCGGCTCGTCCAGGAAGACCAGGCGCGGCTGGTGCACCACACCGAGCGCGATGTCCACCCGGCGCCGCTGGCCGCCGGAGTAGGTCTTGCACGGGCGGTCGGCGAACTCGGCGAGCTGGAACGCCTCGATCGCGGCAGCTGCCCGCCGCCGCGCCTCCGGCTTCCCGATCCCGAACAGCCGGGCCTGGAGTACCAGCTCCTCGCGCGCGGTCACCTCTTCCCAGGTGCCGCCGCCCTGAGCCACGTACCCGATGCGCTTGCGGACCTCGCCGGGCGAGCGGCGCAGATCGACGCCGGCCACGGTGGCCTCGCCGCCGTCCGGCTCGACCAGCGTGGCGAGCATGCGCAGGGTGGTCGTCTTGCCCGCGCCGTTGGGCCCGAGGAAGCCGAAGATCTCCCCTTCGGCCACCGCGAGGTCAACGCCGCGGACCGCGTCAACGGTCTGCTTGCGGGCGCGGAACGACTTCCGCAGCCCCTTGGTTTCGATCATGGTCAACCCCCAACTCGGTGCGTCGCGAGAGAACCGTAACGCGATATGTCGCGCTGGGTCAAGTTTGAATATTACTTGTTCGGTCAGCGCTCCTCGCCGGCGCCCGCGCCGGTCCAGTCCGGCATCGACAGGTCACCGGCCTCCAGGCGGTCCGCGACGCGCTCGCACCAGCGCGCCTCCAGCCGCGCCCGGTCCACGTCCAGTTGGAACAGCTCCAGGACGTGCGGCGGCTTGTCGTCGCGCAGCGCGCCGAGCCGCACGTCGCCACCGTCGGCCATCAGGTGCAGCATCCGCGCCCGGTTGCGCAGCGCCGCCGCCCCCTCCGCCGGCGGCATGACGGGGAGGAAGACGTACGCGGCGGTGAACGGGTTGGTCGGCTCCTTGTACTCCCACCAGTACCGGCGCAGCAGGTCCTGGAACTCGATCTCGCCCTTGACGGTGATCTCGTACGTGGTGCGGGCCGGCCGCCCGGCCACCTGCTCGGTCTTGACCTCGTGCAGCAGCCCCTCGTCGGCCAGCTTCTTGAGCGCGTGGTACACCGAGCCGGGCGCGATGTTCGCCCACTCGTCCGCGTGCCAGCTCAGCAGCTCGCGCCGCACGTCGTAGCCGTGGACGGGTTGGAGGCCCCGGACCACGCCGAGAATCAGCATCCTGGTGGTCGACACGCTCTCCAGCGTAATAGCCAAGTTTGAGTATGGGCATTGCCACACGGCGCGCTGGTTACTCCCCGGTTTACACTGCCCCGCATGCGCCTGGCTAAGGTACTCATCGCCAACCGGGGCGAGATCGCCGTACGCGTGATCCGCGCCTGCCGCGACGCCGATCTGCGCTCGGTCACGGTCTACGCGGACTCCGATCGCGACGCACTGCACGCCACCCTGGCCGACGAGTCCTACGCGCTGGGCGGCGACTCCGCCGCCGACACCTACCTGCGCATCGACAAGCTGATCGACGTGGCCACCCGCGCCGGCGCGGACGCGGTACACCCGGGCTACGGGTTCCTCGCGGAGAACGCCGACTTCGCCGCGGCCGTCATCGACGCGGGGCTGACCTGGATCGGCCCCACCCCGCAGGCGATCCGGGACCTCGGCGACAAGGTGACCGCGCGGCACATCGCGCAGCGGGCCGGCGCGCCGCTGGTACCCGGTACCCCGGAGCCGGTCAAGGACGCCGGCGAGATCGTGGCGTTCGCCCGGGAGTACGGGCTGCCGGTCGCCATCAAGGCGGCTTTCGGCGGTGGCGGGCGCGGGCTGAAGGTGGCCCGGACGATCGAGGAGATCCCGGAAATGTTCGCCTCGGCCACCCGCGAGGCGGTTGCCGCCTTCGGCCGGGGCGAGTGCTTCGTGGAGCGCTACCTCGACCGGCCCCGCCACGTCGAGGCGCAGGTACTGGCGGACCAGCACGGCAACGTCGTGGTCATGGGTACCCGCGACTGCTCGCTGCAGCGCCGCCACCAGAAGCTGGTCGAGGAGGCGCCGGCCCCGTTCCTCACCGACGCGCAGCGCAGCCAGATCCACGAGAGCGCCAAGGCGATCTGCCGGGAGGCGGGGTACCACGGCGCCGGCACGGTCGAGTACCTCGTCGGCGTGGACGGCACGATCAGCTTCCTGGAGGTCAACACGCGGCTACAGGTCGAGCACCCGGTCACCGAGGAGACCGCCGGCGTCGACCTGGTCCGCGAGCAGTTCCGCATCGCGGCCGGGGACAAGCTGCGGCTGGGCAGCGACCCCACACCGCGCGGCCACGCGATCGAGTTCCGCATCAACGGCGAGGACCCAGGGCGCAACTTCCTGCCCGCGCCGGGCGCGGTCACCGCGCTGCGGCTGCCGGCCGGCCCGGGCGTGCGCGTGGACACCGGCATCGAGGCGGGCAGCGTCATCGGCGGCAACTTCGACTCGCTGCTGGCCAAGGTGATCGTGTACGGCGAGACCCGGCTGGAGGCGCTGGAGCGGGCCCGGCGCGCGCTGGACGAGATGCAGGTGGACGGGATGGCCACCGCGCTGCCGTTCCACCGGCTCATCGTGCGCGATCCGGCCTTTGTGGACGAACCATTCCGGGTACACACGCGCTGGATCGAGACGGAGTGGGCGGGTGGGGTACCACCGTTCACCGCTCCGTCCGATGTGGACAGTACGGTGCCGGAGCGGGAGACCATCGTGGTGGAGGTGGGCGGCAAGCGGCTGGAGGTTTCGCTGCCGGCGACGCTGGGTAGCTCCAGTCCCGTCCCCGCCGCGTCGAGGTCAGCCCCCAGGCGCGGCGGGGGCCGCAAGGCGGCCGGCGCCGCCAGCGGGGACGCGCTCACCTCGCCGATGCAGGGCACGATCGTGAAGATCGCAGTGTCCGAAGGGGACAGTGTCGCGGAGGGCGACCTGATCGTGGTGCTCGAAGCGATGAAGATGGAGCAGCCCCTCAACGCGCACAGGTCCGGCACGGTCACCGGCCTGACCGCCGCCGTCGGCGAGGTGGTCACCTCCGGCGCGGTCATCTGCACGATCGCCTAATGTGACGCCTTCGGGCCGTACTCGCTGACGTTCGTGGCGTACTGGGCCTGGTGCGGCATGCGGCCGGACTGGACCATCGCCTCGTACTGGCGCTTGGCGTCATCGGTGGCCGGGGCGACCCAGACCGCGGTGCCGTACGCACAGATCTCCGTCCAGCGGCCGGCGATCTCGCCGTTGTCGAAGCGGAACGCGATGATCCCGTTGGCCCCGCGCTGCTGAGCCTGGTAGATCATGCGCCCCATCGCCTCGTTGCGGCTCTGCAGGAGCAGCTGCGTCATCTCCGGAATCTCACCGCCACCGATGGACCGGAAGCCCGCGGTGAACCCGGCTCCCACATTCCGGGCGCGTACCGTCACGCCGAAGACCTCGCCGTAGACCGCCCGGATCTCGTACCCCGGGATGTCGTTACTCGTCACCACCAGCATGCCGCCAGGATAGGCGGTCCGCGCCGCACCTATTCGAACTCGTGGTGCATCAGCTGGCGGGCCGCCTCCGCGATCGAGCCGGACAGCGACGGGTAGATCGTGATCGTGTGCGCCAGCTGATCCACGGTCAGGTGGTTCTCCACCGCCATCGCGATCGGCAGGATCAGCTCGCTCGCCTTCGGCGCCACCACCACGCCCCCGATCACGTTGCCCGACGCCGGCCGGCAGAACAGCTTCACGAACCCGTCCTGGATGCCGGCCATCTTGGCGCGCGCGTTGCCGTCCAGCGAGAGCATCAGCTGGCGAGCCGGTACCTGGCCCGACTCGACCTCCGCGTGGCTCACCCCCACCGAGGACAGTTCCGGGTCGGTGAACACGTTCGCCGCCACCGTCTTGAGGCGCAGCGGCGTGACCGCCTCGCCCAGCGCGTGCCACATCGCGATCCGGCCCTGCATCGCCGCGACACTGGCCAGCGGCAGCAGCCCGGTACAGTCCCCGGCCGCGTAGATGCCCGGCACGCCGGTACGGGAGACCCGGTCCACGCGGATGTACCCGCCGTCCGAGACCGGTACCCCGTACCCGGCCAGGCCCAGCGCCTCCGTGTTGGGTACCGACCCCACCGCCATCAGCGCGTGTGACCCCTCGACCACCCGCCCGTCGGTGAGGGCGACCTGCACCCCGCGCGCCGAGCCGGTGACCGACGCCGCCCGCGAGTTGTTCAGGATGGTCATGCCCCGGGCCCGGAAGACCCGCTCGATCGCCATGGCCGCGTCCGGGTCCTCGTGCGGCATCACCCGGTCCCGGCTGGAGACCAGGGTCACCGCGATGCCCATGGCCAGGTACGCCGACGCGAACTCGGCACCGGTGACCCCCGAGCCGATCACGATCAGGTGGGACGGCAGCTCGTCCAGGTCGTAGATCTGCCGCCAGGTCAGGACCCGCTCGCCGTCGGGCCGCGCGTCGGGCAGCACCCGTGGCGTGGCGCCCGTGGCGAGCAGGACCGTGGTCGCCTCAATCGAGTACGGAGAGTCACCACCCTTGGGTACCACCTCTACCGTGTGGGTGTGACTGAGCGTGTTCGCGCCCAGCCGGGCGGTACCCCGTACCACGGTCACGCCCGCCTTGGTGAGCTTCGCGTAGATGTCCGCCGACTGGGCCAGCGCCAGCCGCTTGACCCGGGCGTGCACCGCCCGCGCGTCCACGCTCACCGCGGCCAGCCCGCCCGCGTGTACCCCGAACTCCTCGGTGTCCCGGTACGCGGTCACCACGTCCGAGGACGCGATGAAGGTCTTCGACGGTACGCAGTCGGAGAGCACGCAGGCGCCGCCCGCGCCCTCCGCCTCCACCACCGTCACGTCGGCGTCGAGTTGTGCGGCGACGAGGGCCGCCTCGTACCCGGCCGGACCACCACCGATGATCACAATTTGACCCACAGCACACGCTCCCACGACTCGACACGCTCCGTCGTATTCTCTCTCAACCCCCGGGGGGACTATCGTCATCGCCGTGCGTCACTACGCCGCCTACGGCTCCAACCTCGACCCCGGTCGCATGCGCGCCCTCTGCCCGCACTCGCCGATGATCGGCACCGGCTGGCTAGAGGGCTGGCGGCTGACCTTCGCGGGCGAGGAGGAGCTGGGCTGGGAAGGCTCGGTCACCACGATCGTGGAGTCGGCCGGCGACCGGGTCTTCGTGGCCCTCTACGATGTCCACCCCTGGGACGCGGCCCAGCTCGACGAGGTCGAGGGTGCGGTGGCCGGCACGTACCGGAAGCTGACGGTACGGGTGGCGACGCTGGACGGGGACGTCACCGGCTGGGTGTACGTCTTCAACGGGTACGAGGGCGGCCTGCCCACGGCCTGGTACCTGTCGGAGATCGCGAACGCGGCGGAGCAGGCCGGCGCCCCGGCGGACTACGTCGCGGACCTCCGAGCCCGCCCCACCCGCACCGCCACCGCCTGACCCACGCGGTCAGGCCAGCGCAGCCGGTAGCTCCAGCTGGTACACGTCCGCCTCGTAGACCGGCGTCATGCCGACCGAGAGGTAGAGACCGTACGCGCCGGTCGGGTTCGTCATGTCCACGCCGAGTCCCGCGCTGGTCCGCCCCTTCGCCGCGTACTGCGCGAACGCCGTACGCAGCAGCAGCCGGCCCAGCCCGCGACCCCGGTACCCGCGGGCCACCGCGAGCGCGCCGACCCAGCCCTCGTCCTGCTCCAGCTGCTGGTTCGTGGAGAACAGCACGCCCGCCGGTACCCCGTCCACCCGGGCCAGGCGCCACTCGTCCCAGGGCACGCTGCTGCGGGCCTGCAGCGCCGCCAGCCACCCGTCGAAGTCGCGGTACTCGCGATGGTCGGTGTCCTCGAACGCCTCCGCCTTCAGCGCGAAGCAGGTACGCAGCGTCGGTTCGTCCGGTGGCCCCACCCGCTCCAGGGTCACGCCCGCCGGCGGTACCGGAGCGGTCTCGTCGCCGCGCAGCGCGATGCGCATCCGGGCGTGCCGGCTGTGGAACCCGAAGCCGGCGGCGGTGAGTACGGCGGCCAGCTCCTTCTCCACCGGCAGCACACCGGAGCGGACGGTCACCCGGGCGTGCCCGAACTCCCTGGCTCGTACCGCGACCCGGGCCAGCATCAGGTCGACCAGTGGGCGCATGGCGGGTTCACCCCGCCCGGGCCAGGCGTACACGCCGAGGTGTTCCCGGTCGGCGGCGGCCTGGTTCTCCAGGCTGCCCCAGCCCACGGCGGTGCCGGTCGGATCGGTGACCAGCCAGGAGCCGGTGTGCTTGGCGACCAGGGTCTCCCGGATCTCCTCGACGCTGGTGTCCGCCTCACCCAGGTACGCCTCGTCGCTGGCCTCGGTCAGGGCGAGCAGGGCCGGTACGTCGTCCAGGGTGGTCGGCCGCACCGCCCAGCCGCCGGGCAGAGTCGTATCCACGTCCATGAGTCAACTCCGGCCGGCGCCGGCCCGCCACCCCATTAGGACATCGCGGGGTGGCGGCCGATCGGGGTGGTCAGCTCGGAGGTCACCGCGTCGAGCAGGCCGACCAGCTCCACCCGCTCGTCCACGTCGAGCACCCGGTACGCCTCGCCGATGATGCGGTCGGTCACCGCCTCCGCCCGCACGTACCGGCGCAGCAGCGGCTGGTGCGGCGGGAACGGCGGCTGCCAGCCGAACGCGACCGCTCCGGCCTCGCCGTCCGGGCCGGCCAGCACCGCCTCCAGCGGGGTCAGCCCACCGTCGCGGATGGCCACCATGTGCGCCGCGGCGCGGTGTTCGCGCAGCAGGTGGCCGAGCACGGCGGCGCGCGCGCCGAGCCCGTCCTCGGGCATCGGCATGGCCCGCCACGCGGCGAACAGCGGCATGCCGGCCGGGTCGGCGGCGAGCATCACCTCTTCGGCGAGCGCGACCAGCCGGGCCACCCGCGGGAAGCTGTCCAGGTTCTCCCGGCCCCAGCGGCAGCACTGCTCGCGGTACCGCTCGGCGATCTCGTACAGCGAGCCGACCTTGCGGGCCGCGTCCCAGCCGTCCCGAACGGCATCGGCGGCGATGAATCCCAGCGCGGCCGCGACGGTGTCCGAGCGCACGTCACCGAGCACACCGCCGCGCCCCACCACGTAGAACGCCCAGCCGGTCAGGCCGAGCTGGCGGGCCCGGCGCAGCGTCTTCGGGCATTCCGCGAACGCCCCACCCAGCTCCAGCACGGCGCGCTTGGCCGCCGCTCCGGTCTGTTCGGGAGTCACCCCGCGATTCTGCCGGCCGCAGGCGTGCCGCGTCACCTGTTCCGCCGATCCACCCGTGTCAACCTGGGCGCCCGCGTCACCGCCGCTGGCGGTCGACCCGCTGCTGCGCCGTGTCCAGCTGCCGGGCCGCGGTCTGCGCGGCCCGCTGC
>DATEJJ010000315.1:0-9075 GCA_035278125.1 Rugosimonospora sp. | reverse complement strand
ACGGCCGGCTGGTCGCGGCCGGCACGTCACCGCCCCGCCAGCACCCGCGGTCGACCATCGAGCTGATGCTCGCCACCGCCGAGACGGTACGGCCGGGGCCTGGCCCGACCCCGTGCGCCAGCGCGGCCGAGACCGAACGGCTGCTGGCGTGGCTGGAGCGCGGCGACAGCCGGCTGGTGCGGGTCACCGAGGGCTGGGCGCTGCCGGTCGACGGCGCCGCGCGCTATCACAATCTGTTGGCGAAGATGGAACAAACGGCAACTCACCCGTACGAACACCAGCTAATGTCCGATCGGCCGGCGAGTTCATTATTAGGGTAGAAGGAAGCACGAGACGCGCGACGGGTTGGCGAGGAGGTGAACTGTGGACCTCACCGCCGGCGCGGGCGCCTCGGGCCGGCGCGTGTCCACGCCCCCCACCCAGCGCGAGCCCGCGGTACCGGACGGTCGGCTGAGCCAGCGGCTGCGCGCGATGCTGCCCTGGCCGGCGCAGGCCACCGACCCGGTCGCGGATCTGCTGCGGGCACACCGGAACATCCACCCCAAGGGCGACGTCACGCTGGTACGCAAGGGGTACAGCGTCGCCGAGCGGATGCACCGGGGCCAGCTGCGCAAGAGCGGGGACGCGTACATCACGCACCCGCTGGCGGTGGCGGAGATCCTGGCCGGCCTGGGCATGGACACCACCACGCTGGTGGCCGCCCTGCTGCACGACACGGTCGAGGACACCAGCTACACGCTCGGCGCGCTGAGCGAGGACTTCGGCCCCGAGGTGGCGCTGCTGGTCGACGGGGTCACCAAGTTCGACAAGGTCTACTTCGGCGACATCGCCGAGGCCGAGACGATCCGCAAGTTGCTGGTACGGGCCGGGCAGGACGTCCGGGTACTCGTGATCAAGCTGGCCGACCGGCTGCACAACATGCGTACCCTCGACGCCCGCTCCACCGCGTCCCGGAAGCGCATCGCCCGCGCCACCCAGGAGGTGCTGGTACCGCTGTGCGACCGGTTGGGCATCCAGGCGCTCAAGCGCGAGCTTGAGGACACGGTGCTGTGGGCCCTCGAACCCGACTGGTACGCGAAGATCGATGAGCACGTGCAGAGCCGTCCGGACCGGACGGCCTTCTTGTCCACGGTGATCGGCACGCTCCAGCCCGAGCTGGCCCGAGCGCGGGTCAGCGCCACGGTCAGCGAGCGCCCGCGGCACTTCTACTCGATCTGGAAGGACAGCGTCGGCGGCACCCGCCGGGGCCTGCACGACCTGCCCCGCGTGGTGATCGTGGTGGACGGCCACCGGACCGACTGCTACGCCGCGCTCGGCACGGTACACACCACCTGGCGCCCGGTACCGGGGCGGTTCAAAGACTTCATCGCCTCGCCCAAGAACAACCTGTACCGCTCCCTGCACACGACCGTGCTCGGCCCGGACGACCAGCCGCTGGAGGTGCTGATCCGCACCGAGCCGATGCACCGCTCGGCGGAGTACGGCATCGTCGCCAACTTCCGCTACCCCGACTACACCGCCCGGCTGTCCCCGCAGGCGCGCGAGGAGCAGCTGACCTGGCTGCGCCGGGTGCTGGACTGGCAGGACGTGGCGGACGACGCGGAGAGCTTCCTGGAGGCGCTGCGCTGCGACCTCACCGAGGCGGAGATCCACGTGTTCACCAACGACGGCCGCCGGGTCCAGCTCCCGTCCGGGAGTACCCCGGTCGACCTGGCGTACGCGCTGTCCACCGGTGCCGGGCACAGCATCGTGGGGGCGCGCCGCAACGGCCGGCTGATCCCGCTCTCCTCGCCGCTGGCCGACGGGGACGTGGTCGAGGTGATCAGCCAGGCCGGCTCCACCGGGCCGTCCCGCGAGTGGCTGACCTTCGTCAAGACCGCGCAGGCCCAGTTGCAGATCAACCTCTGGTTCCAGGACGAGGGCGAGCCCGACACGGTGGCGCACCGGGTCCAGCTCGGGCGGGCCGCGATCGGGCTGGCGCTGCGCCGCCGCGACCGCAGCCTGGCCGACGACGCGCCGCTGGTGGCGCTCGCCGCCGAGCAGGGGTACCCGGACATGGAGGCGATGCTGGTGGCCGTGGCCGACCAGCGGTTGCCGGCCGAGGACGTCGTGCGGCTCGTGATCCAGGCGGTGGACCGCCTGCCCGACTAGCCGGCGCGGGACCGGTTGGGCCCCGGCGGTTGGTGCCGCCACGCTAGCCTGGCGCGGTGACGAGTCGACCCCTCGCGTTCGCCCGCCGGAGATTCTTCGACACGTTCTACCGGCTGCCCTCGCGCTGGCGCCGCCGCCTGGTCCGGCTCGCCGGGGTGAAGTACATCGTCGGCGCCGTGACGGTCGTCTGGGACGCCGACGCGCCCGAGCCGGGCCGGCTGCTGCTGCTGCGCCAGCCGCCGGACCGCGGCTGGTCGCTGCCGGCCGGCCTGCTCAAGCGCAACGAGCACCCGGCGGTCGGCGCGGTGCGGGAGCTGTTCGAGGAGACCGGGGTACGGGTGGCCGCCACGGACGTGGTGGCGATGGAGCCGTGGGCGGTGGTACACACCAGTGGCCGCTGGATCGACCTGGTCTTCGAGGCGCGGGTACCCGGGGACGTGGCGTTCGCGGTCGACGGCGGCGAGGTGTACGAGGCGGCCTGGCACCCGCTCGACGCGCTGCCGAAGCTGACCGGGGCCACCGCGCGGCTGCTCGGCTTCTACGGCATCGGGCCGCTGGCGCACCCGGTACCGGGGCGGGTGGCGGTCGAGGACGGTAGCGACTGAGCGAGGAGGAGCGAAGCGACCTCCGGGGGCAGGCTCGGGTGATACGGAGTGACGTTGCCGGTATCGTGCTGGCGGCCGGGCAGGGGGTACGGCTGCGCCCGCTGACCGGGTCGGTACCCAAGGCGCTGTGCCCGGTCGGCAACGTGCCCCTGCTCGACCTGGCCCTGGCCCGGCTGGACCGGGTGGGGCTGGCCGGACCCGACCGGGTGGCCGTCAACGCCTGGTACCTCGCGGAGCAGGTGGCCGCCGCGGTGGCTGGCCGGGCGTACCTGTCGGTGGAGCCGGGCGCGCACCCGCGGGGTACCGCCGGCGGCGTCGCGTACCTGCGGGACTGGCTGGCCGGCCGCGGGGTGCTGGTCGCCAACGCGGACGCGTACCTGGCCGGCGGCGACCTGGGTGCGCTGCTGGACGGCTGGGACGGCGAGTCCACCCGGCTGCTCGGGGTACCGGGTACGCCGGCGGAGTTCGGGCGGTACCGGTTCGCCGGGGCGTCGCTGCTGCCCTGGCACCGGGTCGCCCGGCTGCCGTCGGGCGAGGCACCCACCGACCTGGTCCACGAGGTGTGGCGGGCGGCCGAGGCAGCCGGTGAGCTGGAGGTGGTCGATTACCCCGGCACCTACCTGGACACCGGTACCCCGCGCAGCTACCTCGCCGCCAACCTGCACGCCACGGGTACCGGGGGCGGCAGCCTGGTGGCCCCGGACGCGACGGTCACGGGTACCGTGGTCCGCTCGGTGGTGGGCGCCCGGGCGGTGGTACTGGGCCGGCTGACCCGGGCCGTGGTCTGGCCGGACGGTGTGGTCGGGCCGGGCGAGCACCTGGTGGACGCCGTCCGCTTCGGGCACTCCGGCACCGTTAGCATGAGCGGGTGATAACCGCGATCGTTCTCATCGACTGCGCCACCGACTCGATCCCCGAGGTGGCGCAGGCCCTCGCCGACCTGCCGGGGGTCAGCGAGGTCTACTCGGTGGCCGGGGGCGTCGACCTGGTCGCGATCGTGCGGGTACGCGAGTTCGACGAGGTCGCCGAGGTGATCGCGGGCGGCATCTCCAAGACGGCCGGTGTGATCAACACGGACACTCACATCGCGTTCCGCGCGTACTCCCGGCACGATCTGGAAGAGGCTTTCGCCATCGGCGTGGCCGACGCCGACTGATCCGCTACTCCGTTTCGTAGCCGAGGTTGGGGCGTAGCCAGCGCTCCATCTCGCCCAGCTCCAGCCCGCGCCGGTGCGCGTAGTCGGCCACCTGGTCCCGGCCCAGCCGCCCGACCGTGAAGTACCGGGAGTCCGGGTGCGCGAACAGCAGCCCGCTCACGCTGGCGGCCGGGGTCATCGCGTACGACTCGGTCAGCCCCATGCCGATCCGCTCGGCGCCGAGCAGGTCGAACAGGGCCGGCTTCAGGCTGTGGTCCGGGCTGGCCGGGTACCCGAGCGCCGGCCGGATGCCCCGGAACCGCTCCGCGTGCAGGTCCTCGATGGCGGGTGCGGCGTCCGGCTCGAACCAGTCCCGCCGCGCGCGCAGGTGGGTGTACTCGGCGAACGCCTCGGCGAGCCGGTCGGCCAGCGCCTTCACCATGATCGCCCGGTAGTCGTCGTGTTCGGCCTCGTACCGCGCGGCCAGCTCGTCCGCGCCGTGGATGGCCACCGCGAAGCCGCCCAGGTGGTCCCCCTGGGGCGCCAGGTAGTCGGCCAGGCACCGGTTGGGGCGACCGTCCGGCTTGGCCGTCTGCTGGCGGAGCATCGGGAACCGGGTACCGCCGTCGAGCACCAGGTCGTCGCCGTCCCCGTACGCCGGCCAGAAGCCGTAAGCGCCCCGGGCCCGCAGCAGCCCCTCGGCGGTGATCTGGTCGAGCAGGGTGTTCGCCTCGGTGAACAGCTCGCGGGCGGCCGGCTCGGCCAGGATCTCCGGGTACCGGCCCTTGAGCTCCCAGGCCAGGAAGAAGAACCGCCAGTCGATCATCTCGCGCAGCTCGGCCAGCGCCGGCTCGGCGGTACGCACCCCGGTGAACGCCGGTACCGGCAGCCCGCCGAAGTCCACCCGCTCCCGGTTGGCGCGGGCCTGGGCCAGGCTCAACAGCGGGGTGTGCTGCCGGTTGGCGTGCTGCTCGCGCAGCCGCTCCTGCTCGGCCCGGTTCGACGCGGCCAGCACCTCGGCCCGCTCCGCGTCCAGCAGGTCGGACACCACCCCGACCACCCGCGACGCGTCCAGCACGTGCACCGTGCTGCCCTGGTACGCGGGCGCGATGCGTACCGCCGTGTGCTGCCGGGAGGTGGTCGCACCGCCCACCAGCAGCGGCAGCTTGAGACCGCGGCGCTCCATCTCGGCCGCGACCGTGACCATCTCGTCCAGGGACGGGGTGATCAGCCCGGACACGCCCACGGCCTCGGCGCCCTCGGCGACCGCGGTGTCCAGGATGGTCGCCGCCGGCACCATCACACCCAGGTCGATGACCCGGTAGTTGTTGCAGCCCAGCACCACGCCGACGATGTTCTTGCCGATGTCGTGGACATCGCCCTTGACCGTGGCCAGCACGATGGTCGGCTGCCCACGCTCGTCCTCGACCTGGCCGTTGAGGCGCGCCTGCTCCTTCTCGGCCTCCATGAACGGCTCCAGGTACGCCACCGCGCGCTTCATCACCCGGGCGCTCTTCACCACCTGCGGCAGGAACATCTTGCCGGAGCCGAACAGGTCGCCGACGGTCTTCATGCCGTCCATCAGCGGCCCCTCGATCACCTCCAGCGGCCGGGTGGCCTGCTGCCGGGCCTCCTCGGTGTCCGCCTCGATGAAGTCCACGATCCCGTGTACCAGCGCGTGCGCCAGCCGCCCGGCCACCGGCGCCTCGCGCCAGGACAGGTCCACGGTCCGCCGGGTACCCGACCCGCTGACCGTGGACGCGAACGTCACCAGCCGGTCGGTCGCGTCCGGGTGCCGGTCGAACAGCACGTCCTCGACCAGCTCCAGCAGCTCGGCCGGGATGTCCTGGTACACCGCGAGCTGGCCGGCGTTGACGATGCCCATGTCCAGCCCGGCGCGTACCGCGTGGTACAGGAACGCCGAGTGCATCGCCTCGCGGACCACGTCGTTGCCGCGGAACGAGAACGACAGGTTGGAGATGCCCCCGCTGGTACGCACCCCGGGGCAGCGCTGCTTGATCAGCGGCAGCGCGTCGATGAACGCCTTCGCGTACCCGTTGTGCTCGGCGATCCCGGTGGCCACGGCGAGCACGTTCGGGTCGAAGATGATGTCCTCGGCCGCGAACCCGGCCCGCGTGGTGAGCAGGTCGTACGCCCGCCCGCAGATCTCCACCTTGCGCTCGACGGTGTCCGCCTGCCCGCGCTCGTCGAAGGCCATCACGACCACGCCCGCGCCGAAGTCGCGGATGCGCCGGGCGTGCGCCAGGAACGGCTCCTCGCCCTCCTTGAGGCTGATCGAGTTGACCACGGCCTTGCCCTGCACGCACCGCAGCCCGGCTTCGAGCACGCTCCACCGGGAGCTGTCGATCATGATCGGTACCCGGGCGATCTCCGGCTCGGTCGCGATCAGGTTCAGGAACGTGGTCATCGCCTGCTCGCCGTCGAGCAGGTCCGCGTCCATGTTCACGTCGATCAGGTTGGCGCCGCCGCGCACCTGGTCCAGGGCTACGGCCACGGCGCCCTGGTAGTCGTCCGCCTCGATCAGCCGGCGGAACCGGGCGGAGCCGGTGACGTTGGTGCGCTCGCCGATCATCACGAACCCGGTGTCCGGGCCGATCTCGAACGGCTCCAGCCCGCTGAACCGGGTCCGGCCCGGCCGCACCGGTAGGGCCCGCGGTGCCAGCCCGGCCACGGCCGACGCCAGCCGGGCGGTGTGCGCCGGCGTGGTGCCGCAGCAGCCGCCGACGATGTTGACCATGCCGCCGGCCGCGAACTCGCCGAGCATCCCCGCGGTCTCTTCGGGCGTCTCGTCGTACCCGCCGAACGCGTTGGGCAGGCCCGCGTTGGGGTAGCAGGCGGTGTAGACGCCGGCCAGCCGGGACAGGTCCGCGACGTAGGGGCGCATCTCGGCCGCGCCCAGGGCGCAGTTCACGCCCACCACCAGCGGCTGGGCGTGCGCGACCGCGGTCCAGAACGCCTCCACCGTCTGCCCGGACAGGGTCCGCCCGCTGAGGTCCACGATGGTCACCGAGATCCACAGCGGCAGCTGCGGCGCGACCTCCCGGGCGGCGGCGATCGCGGCCTTGGCGTTCAGCGTGTCGAAGATCGTCTCGATCAGCAGCACGTCCACGCCGCCGTCGGCCAGCGCCCGGATCTGCTCGGCGTACGCGGCGTGCACCTGGTCGAAGGAGACCGCCCGGTACGCCGGGTCCTCCACGCGCGGCGAGAGCGACAGCGTGACGTTCAGCGGCCCGACCGAGCCGGCCACGAACCGGCCGCCCGCCTCGTCCGCCGCCTGCCGCGCGAGCTGCGCGCCACGCAGGTTCATCTCGCGTACCAGGGACTGGAGCCCGTAGTCGGCCTGGCCGATGCTGGTCGCGGTGAACGTGTTGGTGGAGGTGATGTCCGCGCCCGCGGCCAGGTACCGGCGGTGCACGTCGAGCACGACGTCCGGCCGGGTCAGGTTGAGCAGGTCCGGGTCGCCGGTCACGTCCCGCGGGTGGTCGCGCAGCAGCTCACCCCGGTAGTCCTCGGGGGTCAGCCCGGCGCCCTGGAGCATCGTGCCCCACGCGCCGTCGAGTACCACGATCCGCTGGTCCAGCAGGTCGCGCAGGGATGCACGCAAGTCAGGCCACCTCCGACGAATCCGGAGGCGCCCTTGCGGGGGGTGGTTCCGGTCGAGCGTGGCGGGCAGGGCCCGTTGCAGCGCCTCTCGACCTGGCAGTAGAGGATACCGGTTCGGCGCGGACCGCGGGGCACACTGTAAAAGTGAGTACACTCACCGACCCCGTCGTCACCCCCACGGTTCCGGTCTCGACCGAGCACGGCCTGCGCCTGGTACGGGCGCTGCGCCACGACCCGCTGCCCCTGCTGTACCGGGTCAACCACGACCACGGCCCGCTGGTCCGGCTGCGCATGCCGCGGCTGCAGGTCTACCTGGTCAGCGATCCGGACGCCATCCAGGAGGCGTTCCTGCGCACCCACCACGGCTACGACAAGGGCTGGGGCCGGCGCGCCGACCCGGACAGCCCGTCGGTCCAGCCGCTCGCCCGCGCGCTCGGCCAGGGGCTGCTGACCAGCGGCGCGGACCTGCACCGCCGGCAGCGGCGGCTGATCCAGCCGCTGTTCCACCGGGAACGCATCGACGCGTACGCGAACAGCTTCGTTTCGCTGACCCGGGAGGCGAGCGCCCGCTGGCGCGACGGCGACCTGCGCGACGTGCTGCACGAGATGGGCGAACTGACCCTGGCGATCGTCGCGCGCACCGTGTTCGACGTGGAACTGGGCACCGAGGTGGTGGACACCATCCGGCACTCGCTGGCGGAGAACCAGGCCACGGTACGGCGCAGTGCCACGCTCTGGGGTCAGGTGCTGGACCGGCTGCCGGTACCCTCCACGCGCCGCTGGAACGCGTCCGCCCGCGAGGTGGACGCCATGCTGTACCGGCTGATCGCGGCGCGCCGGGCGGATGGGGTACCCGGTACCGACCTGCTCAGCCTGCTGCTCTCCGCGCGGGACGCGGACACCGGCGAGCCCATGCCGGACCGGCAGGTACGCGACGAGGCGCTGACCCTGCTGCTGGCCGGGCACGAGACCACCGCCAACGCGCTGGCCTGGGCGCTGTACCTGCTCGCCGAGCACCCGGCGGAGCAGGCCCGGGCGCGCGCCGAGCTGGCCGCGCTGGACGGGCCGCCCACCGCCACCGACCTGCCCCGGCTGCGGTACGTCGCGGCGATCGTGAACGAGAGCATGCGCCTGTACCCGCCGGCCTGGATCATCCTGCGCCACCTCACCGAGGCGCGGACCATCGGCGGGTACCCGCTGCCCGCCGGCGCCACCCTGCTGATGTCCCCGTGGGTGGTGCACCGGGACGCGACCTGGTGGCCGCAGCCGCACCGGTTCCACCCGCAGCGGTGGCTGGAGCCGGGCGTACCGCCGCACCGGTACGCGTACTTCCCGTTCGGGGGCGGGCCCCGCCAGTGCATCGGCAACGACTTCGCGCTGACCGAGGCGACGCTGGTACTGGCCACCCTGCTGCGCGACTGGCAGGTGGTCGCGCCCGCGGGTACCCCGCCGGTACGCCCGCTGCCGCTGATCACGCTGCGCCCGCGCAACGGCGTCTGGCTGACGGTGCGGCGCGCCCTATGACGCCTTGAGCGCGCTGGCCAGGGCCAGCCAGCGGTC
>DATEJJ010000314.1:0-7835 GCA_035278125.1 Rugosimonospora sp. | reverse complement strand
CCCCCACCCCACCGGCTCACCCTGGCCCGGCCAGCCCCGCGATCCAGCCCGACCCAGCCGACGCACCGCCCGCTCAGCCCGGCCCAGCCGGCTTCGCGCCCGAACCCGGCCCTGCCGACACAAGCCCGCAGCCTCCCATCGGCTACGCGGGCCACCCCGGCGGCCCAACCGAGCCGCCGCCCCAGGTCGGCCCCAGCGGCTTCCCACCCTTACCGGGCATAGCCGAGCAACCCACCTACCCCGCGCAGCAAGCAACACCGCAACCAGGTCTCACGGGCTATCCGCAGCCGCCCGGCCCGTCCGGCTTCGCAGCGCCGCCCGCATTCACGGTGCCGCCCGGCCAACCGACCCAACCCGGCCCCCCGATCTACACTCCCCAGCCAGGCCCGGCGTATCCGCCCCAGTCGGCCCCGCCGTTCCCCACCGAGCCGGTGCCGGCACAACCAGGCCCGGCCGCGTTCCCCCAGGCACCCTTCCCCGGCCCGGGCTTCCCCCAACAGCCCGGCTACCCACCCGCCAGCGCACCCCCGTACCCGACCAGCGCCGCCCCGTACCCCACGAGCGCCCCACCGGGCCCGTACCCCACGAGCGCCCCGCCCGGCCCGTACGGCTACGGCCCCTACGGCCCGCCACCGCCCCAGCCCGCCAAGAAGCGCCGCGGCCTCCTCGTCGCGATCATCGTCGCCGCCGTCCTGGCCGTCCTGCTCGGTGGCGGCGGTACCGCTGTCTACCTGGCCACCCGTGGCAACTCCGGCGGTACGGGCCAGGCCAGCCCGACCGAGGCCGTGCAGGGCTTCCTGACCGCCGTGTACCAGGACATGGACGCCACGAAGGCCGCCACGTTCGTGTGTAGCGACGCGCGCGACAAGGCGAAGCTCACCAACAAGATCAACCAGATCAGGCGGGCCGACGCGAACTACGACACACCGAAGTACGACTGGACCACCCCGCAGATCGAGCAGACCCGGACCGACGAGGCGATCCTGTCCACCACCGTGACCTTGACCACGGCCAACGAGCAGGTCGCCAGGCAGAAGCTGCGGTTCGTGACCATCCGGAGCAACGGGTGGTGGGTGTGTGAGGTGAACCAGACAAGCTGATCTTGTCGAGCCAGGTTATACCGTCGTACCTGTGCGCTCCACTGATCGCGGATCTGATCGCGGATCGACCGGCTGGCCCGCCCGGCTGCACGTCGTGACCGGCAAGGGCGGTACCGGCAAGACGACCGTGTCCGCCGCACTCGCGCTCGCCCTGGCCCGGGGTGGGCAGCGCACCCTGCTGGTCGAGGTCGAGGGCCGGCAGGGCATCGCCCAGCTCTTCGGCACCGACCCGCTGCCGTACGCCGAGACCACGATCGTCCGGGTACCCGGCGGCGGCGAGGTACGCGCGCTGGCCATGGACGCCGAGGCCGCGCTGCTGGAGTACCTGGACATGTTCTACAAGCTGGGCATGGCCGGGCGGGCACTGCGCAAGGTCGGCGCCATCGACTTCGCCACCACGATCGCGCCCGGCATGCGGGACGTGCTGGTCACCGGCAAGGTCAAGGAGGCGACCACGCGCAACGAGGGCGGCCGCCGGGTGTACGACGCGGTGGTCATGGACGCGCCCCCCACCGGCCGGATCGGGCGCTTCCTGAACGTGACCGCGGAGACCGCGCGGCTGGCGAAGATGGGGCCGATCAAGCACCAGAGCGAGGGCGTCGCCGCCATCCTGCGCTCCCCGATCACGTCGGTACACGTGGTGACCCTGCTGGAGGAGATGCCGGTACAGGAGACCGCCGACGCGGTCGCCGAGCTACGCGCGCTGGAGATGCCGGTCGGCAAGATCATCGTGAACGCCACCCAGCCGCCCCTGCTCGCGGACGGCAAGGTCACCCAGGCGGACCTGCGCCGCGGGCTGGCCGCCGCCGGCCTGCCCAGCGACCGGGCCACCGTCACCGGCCTGTACGCCGAGGCGCGTACCCACCTGATCCGGCGCGGTGTCGAGGAGTCCCTGCGCAAGGAGCTGGCCACCCTGGGCCGCCCGCTGGTGGAGCTGCCGATCCTGCCCGACGGCGTACACCGTGAGTCGCTCGACACGCTGGCCGACGTCCTCGCCGCCGCGTGAGCGCGGATACCCTCGGATCATGGGCCCCTCGCCGCAGCTCGACGTCGACGCGATCCTGGCCGACCCCGGCATCCGCATCGTGGTGTGCTGCGGCGCCGGCGGCGTCGGCAAGACCACGACGGCGGCCGCGCTCGGCCTGCGTGCCGCCGAGCGGCACGGCCGGCGCACTGTCGTGCTCACCATCGACCCGGCCCGGCGGCTGGCCCAGGCGCTCGGACTGTCCGAACTGGACAACACGCCCCGGCAGGTGAAGGGCACCACCGCCGAGCTGCACGCGATGATGCTGGACATGAAGCGCACCTTCGACGAGGTGGTGCTCACCCACACCGATCCGCGCAAGGCGGAGGAGATCTTCGCCAACCCGTTCTACCAGGCCATGAGCTCCACTTTCTCCGGCACGCAGGAGTACATGGCCATGGAGAAGCTGGGCCAGCTGCACGCGAAGGGCGAGTGGGACCTGATCGTGGTGGACACGCCGCCGTCCCGGTCGGCGCTGGACTTCCTGGACGCGCCGCAGCGGCTGGCCCGCTTCCTCGACGGTCGCATGCTGCGCATCCTGCTCGCACCGGCCCGGGCCGGCGGCCGCAGCATGTTCAACCTGGTCACGGCGTCGTTCGGGGTTTTCGCGCGGGCCGTCCAGAAGATCCTGGGCGCGCAGCTGCTGAGTGACCTGTCCGGTTTCGTGGCCGGGCTGGACTCCACCTTCGGCGGGTTCCGGCAGCGGGCCGAGCAGACCTACCGCGTGCTACAGGCCCCGGAGACCGCGTTCCTGGTGGTCGCCGCGCCCGAGCCGGACGCGATCCGGGAGGCCGGGTTCTTCGCGGGGCGGCTGGCCAGCGAGCAGATGCCGCTTCAGGGGCTGGTGCTCAACCGCGTGCACCGGGTCGAGGCGACCGCGCTGGCGCCCGGGGACAGCCTGGCCGCGGCGGCCGCGCTGGAGGCGACCGGCGAGCAGCAGATCACCGCCGACGCGCTGCGGGTACACGCGCTGCTGGCACACCAGGTCGCGCGCGAGGCCATGGTGACCGCGCGGTTCACCGCCGAGCATCCGCGGGTACCCGTGGTCGCGGTCGCGGCGCAGCCCGCCGATGTCCACGACATCGACGGGCTGCGTGAGATCGGTACGGCCCTGTCAGTGCACTAGACGGCTGATACGAGTTCCTTGTACTGATTCTTGGTCAGTGCCGCCTCGAACATCTTCCGCCAGCTCGGCACCTGAGGGTGGCGGCGCAGCAGGGCCCGCCGCTCCCGCTCCGTCATGCCACCCCACACACCGAACTCGATGCGGTTGTCGAGCGCGTCCGCGAGGCACTCGTACCGCACCGGGCAGCTGCGGCAGATCCGCTTCGCCACGTTCTGCTCCGCACCCTGGACAAACAGCGCGTCCGGGTCCCCCGTCCGGCACGCTGCGACACTCGGCCAGTCAGCGATCATCCCCATCTGTGCACGTCCCCCCTTGTGCTCCCCCCGATCCGCCCGTCCCTGTCCCGCCCGTTCCTCCCGCTGGCCGGTGATCTACCCGGTTCCAACAACGATGAACCGGGCGGGACGCGCGGGACAACGCCCGTCCGGTCGGCGTTGCCCTCGTCCGCGAGGATCTCGTACTTGTGTTGCCGAATCATCATGCTCCGTAGTCACACGATTACGCAACGTCGTCCACGAAATTCGCTTACCCGGACAGACTCCCCACGTTCGAGGGCCGTACCGGGATTGCCACCCCCGGGGTCTCCGCGCGGGGGAGAATCCATCTGCGGAGATCAGCGAGGAGGGCACAACGGGGCACGCAAGGGTGCGCGCTTAGCACAACGAGGACACGTCCGCCAGGACTCGGTCTGTCGTGCACTGTCGCGTACGTGGTGGTCGTGACCCGGTCGCGTACCCTGTCCCGGTGACTTGGATCCGCAAGCATGATCGAAGCCTGTTCTCCAACGCGACCGGCCTGCTGATCTGCGGTTTGTTGGCCGGTGTCGTGGTGGCCGCGGCGGCCTTTCCGGCGGTGGCCATGACGGGTCTGGCCGCGAAGGCCGGAGCCGACGCGTTCGACAGCCTGCCCGGTGTCCTCACCGTCCAGCAGTCACCGCAGATCACCTACGTGTACGCGTCGGACGGCAAGACGCTGCTCACCACGTTCTACGACGAGAACCGGCGGGACATCCCGATCGCCGACGTCGCCGCCGTGATGAAGGAGGCCATGGTCGCCTCCGAGGACACCCGCTTCTACAAGCACAACGGGGTCGACATCAAGGGTGTGGCGCGCGCCTTCGTGAACAACCAGTCCGGCGGCTCGCAGCAGGGCGCGTCCACGCTGACCATGCAGTACGTGCGCCAGGCCATCGAGTACTCGGCGACCAACCCGCAGGAGATCGTCGACGCCACCTCGGACACACCGGGCCGGAAGATCCGCGAGATGCACTACGCACTCGCGCTGGAGAAGCAGCTGAGCAAGGACCAGATCCTCGAGCGGTACCTGAACATCGCTCCGTTCGGCAGTGGTGCGTTCGGCATCTACGCCGCCGCCGAGGTCTACTTCGGCGTGGCGCCGCGCGACCTCACGCTCGGCGAGGCGGCCCTGCTGGCCGGCCTGGTACAGGCGCCCACCACGTACGACCCGCTCGACCCCGCCGGCCGGGTCAAGGCGCTGGACCGGCGCGACAACTACGTGCTGCCCAACATGGTGAAGATGGGCTACATCACCGAGGCGCAGCGGCAGGACGCGATCAAAACCCCGCTCAAGTTCGTGAACAAGGTCACCCCTAACGACTGCATATCGGTGACCAACAACACGTGGGGCTTCTTCTGCGACTACTTCGAGCGGTGGTGGGTGCAGCAGCCCGCGTTCGGCGCGGACGAGTTCGAGCGCCGCAACCGGCTGAAGAGCGGCGGGTACACCATCGTCACCTCGCTCGACGTCAAGGCGCAGTCAGCGGCGGTCGACAACATCAACGCGCACATGCACGGCCTGCGCACGTCCGACGCGCTGATGCTCGCCGGCGTCGAGCCGGGTACCGGGCACATCCAGCTGATGGCGGTGAACCGCAAGTACAGCAACGATCAGAGCCAGAACGGTCTGAGTACCGACCCGGCCAAGCGGAGCCACGGCATCAAGGGCAACTACCCGGCGACCACCATCCCGCTGATCAGCGGTGGCGGTGACGCGGTCGGGTACCAGTTCGGGTCGACGTTCAAGATGTTCACGATGATCGCCGCGCTGGAGCAGGGCATCCCGCTGGCGTGGTCGTACAACGCGCCGAAGCAGTTCGTCTCGGACTACATCATCCAGGCCGGCTCCCCCGCGTCCTGCCAGGGCAACCACTACTGCCCGACCAACGCGTCCGCGGGCGAGGCCGGCAACTACAACCTCTGGACCGGCTTCGGCCACTCGGTCAACACCTTCTTCGTACCGCTGGAGCAGCGCGTCGGCGCGGAGAACGCGGTAGCCGTGGCCAAGGACCTGGGCGTGCAGTTCCGCGCGCACGGCACCGCCGACAACCCGAACGACTACGAGCGGGCCAACGACCCCGATCTCGCGCACCAGTGGGGCGCGTTCACCCTCGGCGTGGCCGCGGTGACCCCGCTGGACATGGCCAACGCGTATGCCACCGTGGCCGCCGACGGCATGTACTGCGAGCCGCTCCCGGTAATGTCCATAAAGGACTTCGCGGGGACCACGCTGGACGCCGGCAACCCGCGCTGCCGCCAGGCCGTCCCGGTCGACGTGGCGCGCGCCGCCGCCGACGCCGCCCGCTGCCCGGTCGGCGACCAGTCGTACTACCACGAGTGCACCGGCGGTACCGCCGGCCCGACGAAGAACGCCGTGGACAAGCCGGTCGCCGGCAAGACCGGTACCACCGACTCCGACAAGACCGCGGCGCTCATCGCGATGACCAAGCAACTGGCCATCGCCGGCCTGGTGGCCGACCCGGACTACGCCAACTACAGCCCCCACTACAGCCACAACCAGGTCAACGGCGCCGTCCAGGACACCCTGCACGACGCCATGGACGGCGAGCCGTCGCGGAACTTCACCCCGCCCAGCCGGGCGATCGCCTACGGCACGCAGGTGAGCATGCCGTCGGTCGTGTGCAAGACCAAGGACAACGCCGTCGCCACCCTGCGCGGCGCCGGCTTCACCGTGTCCGTCAACACCACGCCCGTCCCGTCGAGCTGCCCCGCCGGCACCGTCGCCCGTACCGACCCGTCCGGGCGCAACGTCAAGGGCGGATCGGTGACCGTCTACCTCAGCTCCGGCGCCGGCAACCCCGGACCCAACCCCAGCAACAACGGGCCGCCGACCGCCGGCGGCCAGCCACCGCACCGATAACCCTTCATCGGGTACCCGGCGAGCCCGGCTCGGCCTGGCAACTCACAGGCCGAGCTGCCGGCGTACCTCCGCGGCAACGCGACCGCCCTCGGCCCGGCCCGCCACGATCGCCTGAGCCGCCTTCATCGCCTGGCCCATGGCCGCGCGCCCGGTGACGCCGACGGTGGCCAGCGCCTGCTGCACGATCGCGGCCAGCTCCTCGTCGGGCATCCGCGCCGGCAGGTACCGCTCCAGCACCTGCTCCTCCGCCCGTTCCCGGTCCGCCTGCTCCGGTCGCCCGGCCCCGCGGAACGCCTCGGCCGCCTCCCGCCGCTTCTTCGCCTCCCGGGTCAGCACCGCCAGCACCGCCTCGTCGTCCAGCTCCCGTGCCTCGGTGCCCGCCACCTCCGCGTTGCGCACCGCGGCCAGCGCCATCCGCAGCGTGGACGTCACCAGCTCGTCGCGCGCCTTCATCGAGGTACGCAGGTCCGATTCCAGCCGGTCCTTCAGAGCGCTCATGAGTGGAGAAACTACCCTTGGCACCATGCGCACGCGTACCGCATTCCGGATGGCCGGCCTGCTCGCCGCCGCCGGTGCCGCAACCGCCGCCTACGGCACCCTGATCGAACGGAACCTGTTCACCCTGCGCCGCTTCGACGTGCCGGTACTCGCCCCCGACGCGGAGCCGCTGCGCGTGCTGCACCTCTCCGACCTGCACATGATGCCCGCCCAGCAGCGCAAACAGTCCTGGGTGGCCCGGCTCGCCGCCACCGACCCCGACCTGGTGATCACGACCGGCGACAACCTCGCCCACCCCGACGCGGTGACCGCCGTGGTACGCGCCCTGCAGCCGCTGCTCGGCCGCCCCGGCGCGTTCGTGTTCGGCTCCAACGACTACCGCGGCCCGGTCTTCAAGAACCCGTTCGGGTACCTCCGCCGCCACCGCCACCGGTACGTCCAGGGCGCCGCACTGCCCACCGAGGATCTGCGCGAGGTACTCGTCGCGGCCGGCTGGGCGGACCTCAACAACACGCGCACGACCCTCAAGGCGGGCGGCCGTACCGTCGAGTTGATCGGGGTCGACGACCCGCACATCGGCCGGGACAACTACCCGGCGGTGGCCGGCCCGGCCGACCCCACCGCGGACGTCCGCCTCGGCCTCACCCACTCGCCGGAGCCGGAGATCCTCACCCGGATGGCGGCCGACGGCGTGGACCTGCTGCTCGCGGGGCACACGCACGGCGGGCAGGTCTGCGTGCCCGGGTACGGCGCGCTGGTCACGAACTGCGGCCTGGACCGGCGCATGGCGAAGGGCCTGCACCGGTGGCCGGGCTCGCCGGCCTGGCTGCACGTATCGGCGGGCCTGGGTACGCACCCGACGGCACCGGTCCGGTTCGCCTGCCCGCCGGAGGCGTCGGTGCTGACGCTG
>DATEJJ010000313.1:0-4993 GCA_035278125.1 Rugosimonospora sp. | reverse complement strand
GAGGAACCCGACGCCGGCGGCGGCCGGCAGGCCCGCGTCGAGGACCGTGTTCAGGGTGCTCATGTCGCGGCCCCCTGTCCGGCGGCCGCCAGGTACGCGTCGACCAGGTGTCGTGGCACCCGGCCCTGCGGGTTGCAGTCGAGGTGGTTGTCCCGCGCCCAGGTCCGCACCTCGCGGTCGGTGGGCGGGCGATGCCGCGGAATCGGGCCCGGCCCGACGACCGGGGCGGCGGGCGGCGCTGGGTCGTCGAGGCGGCGCAGCTGCTCGCGCTTGTCGGCCAGCTGCCGCTCCAGCTCGGCGACCTCGCCGGCCAGTTCGCGGCGGGCATGCTCGTCGGCCTCCCGCTGCGCCCGTTCCGTGGCCAGCCGCTCGGCGAGTTCGGCCACCAGGCCGCGGATCTTCTCGGCCAGTACCCGGGTGCGCGTCGACGGGCTCGTGCTCGCCGCGGCCAGCAGGTCCCCGGGCACCTCGACCGGCGCCGAGTCGGTGGCGGCCGCGGGCTGCGGGTCGACGGGTGTCTCCCCGGCCACCGGGTCCGGCTGCGCGGGCTCGGCTGTCGTCGCCTCGACGTGGGGCGGCTGGTCGACCACGACGTCGTCGACGGTGGCGTCGGCATCGTCGTCCTGGGCCGCGTTCTCGGCGGTCCGCGGCTCGACCGGGGCCGTGATGGTGGCCGGCCGCTTGGTCAGCAGCGGCACCGTCGCCGGCGCCGGCTCGGCCGCCGGGGTGCTGACATGCCGCTCGTAGGCGGCCAGCACCTCGGCCGCCCGCTCCCGGTCGCCGCCGGCGAACCTGGCCACGACCTCCTCGACGTCCGCGTCGTACAACTCCAGGCCGGTGGCGATCGCGTCGATCGACTGGCCGCGGGCGAACCGGCCCAGGACGCGGATGTCCCCGGCGCTCTCAGGCAGAACCAGGGTGCTCACGCGATCACCGCCCCGGGGGGCAGCAGCCGGGACAGTGCCCGCACTGCCCGGAAGGTCAGCGCCTTGATCGCGCCCTCGTTCCTGCCCATCACCCGCGCGGTCTCGGCGACCGTGAAGTCCTGCAGGAACCGCAGCACGACGCACTCCTGCTGCTCCGGCTTGAGCTGGCGGACCGCGCGCAGCAGGGTCAGGTTGGTCAGGTAGTCGGCCACCGCCGTCTCCGGGTCACCCTCCGCGCTGGTGTCGGCCCGGTCGGCGTCCAACATGTCGGCGGTGGCGTACTCGCGCTGGTGGTAGCCGGACTTGAAGTGGTCGGCGAGCAGGTTGCGGGCGATGGTCACCAACCAGGCGCCGAAGTCGCGGCCCTGCCAGGTGAAGCCGCCGATGCGGCGCAGCGCTCGCAGGAACACCTCACTGGTCAGGTCCTCGGCCAGCGGCCGGTTGTGGCTGACCTTGAAGAACACGTACCGGAACACCACGTTCAGGTACCGGTCGTAGAGCTGGCCGAATGCCTGCGCGTCGCCGGCCTGCGCGCGCTGCACCAGCGCCCACACCTCGGCGTCCGCGGTCCCCGGCTGTGGCCGGGCCCCGGCGCGTTCGTCGACGAGCACGGCGGCGGTCATCAGGAATCACCGCCAGCGTCAAGCGTGCGCAGCCGCTGGGCGACGTCGGCGGCCACGTCCACCACCGCGGTGCGTCGGCCGACAGCCACATCGACCGGGTGCGCGGGGCGCACCACGCACAGGTCCACCGTGTACGGGGCATCCGGCGTTGCGGTCACCCAGTCGATGTGGTCGCTGCCCGGCCAACCCACCAGCATCGCGGTGATCGGCCCAACCACCGCGGCGCCGGTCTGGACCTGGGCCAGGTAGCCCAGGCCGGTGTCCCACCGGGCCAACTCGTCCGCGGCGGCCGCCGCGACCTGGGTGGACTTGGTGACGGCCACAATCTCGTGGTCCTCACCCCACCAGCTGGTCGGAACACCGGCGCACCGGCGCATGTCCTGGGTGAGCACCAGGTCGACCTGGTCCCTGGTCATCGGCGGCCACAGCTCAGGCAGGCCCGGGTGGTCGATCGTGATCGGATCGCTGATCAACCCGAGAGCCGTGTTCGCAACCCGCGAACCCGACTCATCGTTGATCGATACGGGGTCATGCAGGGAGGTACGCCCAACAGGACGTACGGTGGTGCTTGGCATCTGAACTCCTTCGACGGTTGGGTGGATGCCGTTCCGAGGTGTCGGCGGGCGCAATCCGCCGACACCTCCCGTTTTAGGGGCTTGCTCGATCACCTCTGAAATATGGTCTTGGGACAATTTCGAATTGCCGCTTGAAGGCAAGCCTGGGACGTTGCGTCATGTGTGTCAAGATGGTTGTCCCAAGAAACTCGCGAAAAGGAGCGATTCGGTGGCCGTGCACTCGCGCTACCTGGACCTCGCCGCCAAGATCCGGGAACGGATTGAGGCCGGCGAGTGGGAGTCCGGGGGCCGGTTGCCGCGACTGGACGACCTCGCCGCCGAATACGGTGCAAACCGAGACACAGTCGGTCGGGCGATCGCTGTGCTCGAGTCCGAGGGCTACGTCTGGGCTGTCCAAGGCCGGGGAATTGCGGTCCGCTACGGCACCATGCGTCCGCGACGGCCCAGGGGCGACCTCGTCAAGCGCAACGAGCGGTCCACTGGCTACTCATTCCCCTCGGCAAGCAGCCAAGAGCTGTGGGTTCGCCACGGCGAGGCCGTCAACGCGGCCGTTCCTCTGGAAGATCCACGCATCGCCAGACTGTTAGGCGTCGGACCAGGAACCGAGGTACTGTGCCGGTTCCGGGTGACCGGACCCGCGTCGGAAGCACCGTTCCAGATCAACATCTCATGGATCCACCCGCGCGTCGCCGACCTCGTCGTTGACGTGGACGCGAACCCTGCCGCTGGCGAGTGGCTGTACCACATCGAGCGCGCTGGCCACTGGCCCATCAGCTGGATGGAGATCCACCGAGCACGCATGCCGTCTAAGCAGGAGGCGGGGCTTCTGGAGATCCCTACAAGCTTGCCCGTGCTGGAAATCGTTCGCGTCGGCACGTCGGGGACCGACGCCAAGCCCGTCGAGGTAACCGTGTACGTCGTGGCCAGCGATCGCGTTGAAACCGTGCACGTCCTCGAACGCGACGCGTCCGCACAGGAGCCCTGGCCGGATTCTGGGGATCCGGCGAGTGAACCGGCAGGCACATCATGACCTTGACCATTAGCATCGAGGCCGCGGGCCGTACCCACGTTGGCCTCGTACGGCGATGCAACGAGGACAGCTTCTACATGGGCCAATCGCTGTACGCGGTCGCTGACGGCCTTGGGGGGCACGTCGCTGGCGACGTCGCCAGCAAGACGGTAATCGAAGCCCTGCGCCTGCATGACGGCTATGTTGATCCCTCGGATCTAGTCGCAGTCCTGGGTGCAGCTGTCAACCAGGCCAATCGGGCGCTACGCGACCGGATCAAGGCACAGCCGGAGCTTGCGGGCATGGGCACCACCCTGGTCGCGGTGCTGTGTTCAGGAACAGCGGCTGTGCTGGCGAACGTCGGCGATTCTCGGGTCTATCTGCTGCGGGAGCGCGGGGCGCATTCCGCAGCGACGGTGCAGATCACCGAAGACCACACTTTCCTGCACCTGGTGGCCGATGCCGCCAATATCCCGGATCTTCCGGGAAAACTCGCTCGCTTCCTCGACGGTCGCGCTGACGGACGGTCTCCCGACCTCAGTCCGCGCGAGCTCACCGTCGGCGACCGGTTCTTGCTTTGCTCCGACGGACTGAGCTCGTATGTGCCGCATGATCAGATTCACGCTGCTCTAACCTCCACCAGCACTGCGGACATGGCAGCCGATCGCCTTGTCGCATTAGCCCTGGAACACGGGGGCCCGGACAACGTAACGGTGATCGTTCTTGATGTCCATGAGTACCAGGAGCAGCGATGACGCGGTCAACCGTTCACCTGGCAGCGCGTCGCGCTCGACATCATTCGGCCGCTCCTCCTTCTGGTCACCGAGACGAAGCCGACGATGAACTCGGCCAGAAGCTCCGGACGTTCGTCTGTACGGCTTTCCGGCTGGAGCTGCAGCGGGCCTACTTCGAGCCCTACGAACAGGACACGATGGCGAACCCTGAAACTCATTAGGAGGACCAGTTGGCCGAGCCTGAGGGCTGGGTAAGTGTGTCAACTCCGTACGTGACACCACGCTCCGCGGACGACCGCGAGGCATGGGCTGACGAGGCGTCGCGACATGGCCGGAGTGGTACCCAGCGGTTGATCGAGGTACGCGAGGTGAGGCCGCCCCGGCTTGTGGCCGAGGCGTTGGACTCCGGAGAGGACCTCGTAGTGGTACGTCGGCGCGTGATGCTGCTTGATGACCAACCGGTCGAACTTGTCGACTCCTACTACCCCGGGGCGATCGCACGGATGACGAGCCTGGCCGACCCGCGCAGAATTCGCGGCGGCGCCGTGAGCCTGTTGGCTGAGCTGGGATATCCAGCGCGTCGCGCGAGCGAGGACGTGTACGCCAGGGAGGCCGCCCCTGAGGAACAAACGGCGCTGCGCCTCGGTGAGGGCGCTTGGGTCCTGATCTTGTTCCGTCTGCTGACCTCCGACGGAGGAGTACCCATCGAAGCAAGTGTGATGACCGCGCCGGCTAGGACTCGGCGACTGCGGTACGAGCTGGCTGTCGGGTAGAAGGTTCGGGGGAGTAGGCCGCCTTGGCGATCCCGCGCACCTCCGCGGGCATTCTGGGCAGGGTACCTGCGCGGCTTCGAAGATTTGTGGGACAACTCGACTCCGGCAAGTGGAGGGGCCCTGTGATCGAGGCCGAAATCAAGGCTCGCCTGGTCGATCCGGCTGCGGTACGCCAACGGCTGGAGCAGTGGGCGGCCGGTGTCGCCGAGACCTACTCCGACACATACTTCGACGCACCCGGCGAGACCCTGGCCGCGCGCGAGCGGGAGCTGCGGGTCCGCACGATCGCGGGCCCGAGCGGTACCCGTCACTTGCTCACGTTCAAGGACCGCCCCGTCGACGAGGCAACCCAG
>DATEJJ010000312.1:0-9118 GCA_035278125.1 Rugosimonospora sp. | reverse complement strand
GACCGCGTGTTGCCGGTGCGCCCGGTCGCCGGGCCTGGCCGCCAGCAGGCACAGCGCCTCGGCCAGTTGCCGCACGCTGGGTGCCAGGTCGTGGCGGCGCGGCGGGCCGACCGCCAGCGCGGTGCGGGCGAGCACCAGGCAGCTGCCGCCGAGCAGGTCGAGGTGGCCCGCGTACTCGTTCTCCCGCACGACGGGCGCCATCCGGGTACGCCAGATCGCGGACCTGCGCACGACCCGGGTGCTGGCGCGCCGGGTGCGGCTCAGCTCGGACAGGTGGTCGCGCAGATCCCGTAGCCGGGTCAGCGCCTGCACGCCGGGCAGGTCGCCGCTGCCGCCGAGCATGTCCGCGGTGAGCCGCACGCCGGCCGCCATCTCGGCGAGGGCCGCGGCCTCGGCGCGGCGGACCAGGCCCACCGGTTCGGGGGCGAACAGGAGCTGGCTGAACACCAGCGCCACGCCGGCCCCGATGACGGCGTCCTCCAGCCGCTCCGTGCCCACCTCGCCGTTGGCCAGGGCGACCGTGAGGATCGCGCCGGATGCCGCCTCGGCGATGGCGATCCGGGCACCGCCCAGCGCCACGGCGATGGCCATCGCGGTGAACGTGGCCAGCCCGAGGCTGACCGTGCCGCTGCCCAGCACCGCGAGCGCGGCCTCGCCGGTGAGGATGCCGATGACCACACCGAGCAGCAGCAGCGCGGCGTTCATGCCCCGCTCGCCCAGCGCGGCGTTCAGCGCGACCATCGCGGCGATGGGCGCGAAGAACGGCCGGTGGTGGTGGATGAAGTGGTGCGCGATGGCCCACGCGAGAGTCGCCGCGGCCGCGCAGTGCAGCAGCGGCCACGCGGCACCGGCGAGGCGGCGCCAGGCCCGCGCCATCAGAGCGGGAACGGGTACGCGCCGGGTGCCTCGCCGCGCTCCCAGCCGGCGGTACGCTCCAGCGGCTCCAGGGCACGGGTCTCGTCGAGGTGAACCAGCGCGTCGTACTCGTCCGCGAGGCGCGCGTGGGAGTAGTGGCTGTGCCGTTCGGTGTCGGGTCGGTACACCACGCCGATGGCCCGTTCGAGGCGTGCGGCGCGCAGTTCTCCGGGTGCCTGGCTGAGCCGGATCAGGAACTCCTTCTCGCCGGTGCCGTGGCACAGTTCCGCCACGCTGTCCGGGAGTGCCGGCGGCACCCGCTTGCGCTCCGCCGGTCCACCCCAGTCGTCGGCCGCGGTGACGGTACCCGTGTAGGTGCTGAAGCCGATGAGGCAGCAGTCGCCGGGGTGCCGCTCGCGTACGAGCTGTCCGATACTCAGCCCGCCCTGGCTGCCCAGTTCGGTGGCCCGCGCGTCGCCGGCGTGGGAGTTGTGCGCCCACACAACCACCCTGGCCGGTTGCCCCCGTTGCCGGGTCAGGCGGCCGGCGAGCGCGTCGAGCGTGCCGGACAGGTGCCGGGCGCGCGTGTTCCACGCGGACACCCGACCGGCGAACAGGGACCGGTGGTACTCCACGTCGCCGTCGAGGCGCGCCAGCATCTCCCGCTCATGCTCCTCGCCGGCGCCGAACGCGGCGGCGGAACCGTACCCGTCGCCGGTGTGGTCGAGGCAGGCGTAGCGCTGCCGCGCGTGCTCGGCCGCGGCCGGGTCGACCCGTGCCAGATACGCGATGACCTCCTCGACCGAGCGGTACAGGCAGTGCCGGTCCAGGCCGTAGCAGCCGGCGGCGGCGCGGCCGGCGCGGTCGTTGTGCCCGCGCAGCCAGCCGGCGAAATCCACCACCGCCGGGTTGCGCCACCGCCAGGCGGGGAAGTGCGCGAAGCCGCGCAACGCGTCCGCCGCGGTCGCGTCACCGCCGCGGCCCAGCACGAAGCGGTTCAGCCGGTACGCGTCGGGCCAGTCGGCCTCCACCGCCACGGCACAGAACCCTTTCGCCTCGATGAGCCGGCGCGTCATCCGGGCGCGGGCCGCGGAGAATTCGTGGGTACCGGCTGACGCCTCACCGATGACCACGAACCGCGCGTCCCCGACGAGGTCGAAAAGCACCTCGTCAGCGGGTACACCCGCCGCCACCGGAAGCGCCACGGCCCGGATCGCCGCCGCGGCCGTCCGCCCCGGGGTGCCGGTACCGGCGGGTCGGGTCCGCGCCGCGGTACGCAGCAGATCCCGCACCTCCCCGTCGGTGGTCCGGGCGAAACCCCAGTACGCCTCCCCCGCCGCGAGGAACGGCGAGGGTGTGGTCGCGCACACCACCTCGACACCGGTGGCACCCAGCTCCCGGCAGGTCGACTCGGAGGCCGCCGGTACCGCGACCACGATGCCCGCCGGGCGCGACCGGCGCAGCGCCTGTACCGCGGCCCGCAGGCTCACTCCGGTGGCGAGCCCGTCGTCGACGAGAAGCACCACCTTCCCCGCCACCGCCAGCGCGGCCCGCCCCTCCCGGTACGCCCGCTCGTGGCGCGCGAGTTCCCGCCCCTCCCGCTCGGCCACCTCGCGCAGCACGCCCGGCGCCACGCCCAGCGCGCGTACCACGTCGTCGTCGAGTACCACCACCCCGCCGGCGACCGCGCCCATGGCCAGTGCCTCGTGGCCCGGCACGCCCAGCCGGCGTACCACGGACACGTCCAGCGGCACGTCCAGTTCCAGCGCGACCTCGTACGCCACCGGTACCCCGCCGCCCGGCAGCGCGAGCACCACCACGTCGGACCGCTCGCGGTACCGGTCGAGCAGTCCGACCAGCGCGCGCCCGGCGTCGCGACGATCGCGGAACAGGTGCTCGCCCGCCATGAACCGAGCATCGGGCGCCCGGGGGTGAGACGACCTCACCCGGCCCGGACGAGACCGCTGGACGACGCCGCCGGATGGCGCCTCCGGATGACGCGAAAGTTCCATGCGTCGATGACTTGGCCGCGCCCGCTCGGTAGTGTGAGAGCACTTTCCTGCGTGTCGAAGCGCTTCGATACCCAGACAGGTGACCGTCCACAAGCTACCGACAGGAGAGTGCCCCGTGCAGAGAAGACCCATCCTGAGGCTGGCGGCGCTCGCCGCGGCGACCGTGGTGCTCGCCGCGGTACCCGCCGTCGCGAACGCCAGCGCCCCGGCGGCGGTACCACCCAGCGCCCCCACCGCCCGCGCCGAGGTCGCCGCCATGCAGCCCGGCTGGAACCTGGGCAACACGTTCGACTCGATCGGCGCGGACGAGACCGCGTGGGGCAACCCGCGGGTCACCCGCGCCCTGCTCAAGCAGGTGCGGGCGCAGGGCTTCAGGAGCATCCGGATACCGGTGACCTGGGGCGACCACCAGGGCGCCGCGCCCGGCTACACCATCGATCCGGCCTGGCTGTCCCGGGTGCGGGAGGTGGTCGGCTGGGCGCTGGACGAGGACCTCTACGTGATGATCAACATGCATCACGACTCGTGGATGTGGGTGAACCAGCTCGGCACCGACCACGACACCGTCCTCGCCCGGTACACCGCGACGTGGACCCAGATCGCGGCGGCGTTCCGGGACGCACCGCGCCGGCTGGTGTTCGAGAGCATCAATGAACCACAGTTCAGCGGTACCTCCGGCGACGCGCAGAACTACCAGCTGATGGACGAGATCAACACCGTGTTCCACCGCGTGGTACGGGCCTCGGGCGGGGCCAACGCCACCCGCCTGCTGGTACTCCCGACCCTGTTCGCCAACGCGGACCAGGGCCGGCTGGACGATCTGGTCGCCACCTTCACCGCACTGGGTGACCCGAACGTGGCGGCGACCGTCCACTTCTACGGCTTCTGGCCGTTCAGCGTGAACATCGCCGGCTTCACCCGCTTCGACGCCACCACGCAGCAGGACCTCACCGGCACCTTCGACCGGGTCTTCAACGCGTTTGTCGCCAAGGGCATACCGGCCATCATCGGCGAGTACGGGCTGCTCGGCTTCGACGTCAGTACCAACGCCATCGAGCAGGGCGAGAAGCTGAAGTTCTTCGAGTTCCTCGGGTACTACGCGCGCACGCGCGGACTCACCACCATGCTGTGGGACAACGGCCAGCACTTCAACCGGACCACGTTCCAGTGGAACGATCCCGAGCTGTACCAGCAGATCCGGTCCAGCTGGACGGTCCGCTCCGGCACGGCGGCCACGGACCTGCTATTCGTACGGAAGTCGGCACCGGTCACCGACGCCACCGTGGCGCTGAACCTCAACGGGAACCGGCTGACATCCATTGTGGACGGTAACCGGATGCTGGTACGCGGCAGGGACTACACGGTCAGCGCGGACCAGCAGTCGGTCACCTTCTCCGCCGCGCTGCTCGCCCGGCTGGTCGGCACCCAGGGGTACGGGGTCGACGCGGTGCTGTCGGCGCGCTTCTCGTGCGGCGTGCCCTGGCACTTCCGGGTGCGCAGCTACGACACCGCGGTGCCGCGGGACGCGACCGGTACCACGGACGGGCTGACCATCCCGACCGCGTTCAACGGCGACCTGCTGGCCACCATGGAGGCCACCTACGCCGACGGCTCCGGCAACGCGGGACCGCAGAACTGGACCTCGTACAAGGAGTTCGGTCGCGCGTTCATGCCGGACTACACGGCGAACACGATCACCATGACGCCCGCGTTCTTCGCCGAGACCAAGGACGGCACCGTGGACCTGACGCTGCACTTCTGGAGCGGCGCCACGCTGCGGTACACGCTGGTCAAGTCGGGGACCCAGGTGACCGGTACCGCCTGACGAGCGCTCGTCCGGTCCCGCCGTTCACGCGTTGTGCCGGCGGGACCGGACGAGCATCTCCCGGCGCAGCAGGTACCGGCGCACCGCGCTCGCCTGCGCCTCCTCCAGCTCGTACCCGACCACGATGCTCGCCATGTCGCCGGCCGCGCCGGGCGTCACCTTGAGCACCTGGCCGAGCGCCTCGACCCGGGGACCGCCGAGGTCCACGCCGAGCGACACGGACTCGCCCACCGCCGCCGGCAGATCCGCGAAACGCGCGCGGATGCTGGCCTCGCTCAGATCCACCACCCAGCCGGTGTATACGGCCCGGTCGTCGGCCACCTCGCGGCGCAGCTCGACGGTCTCGCAGCCGCCGCCGCGTACGAACCGGCGGTTCTGCTTCAACTCGACCGGCCCGACCAGCTCGATCAGCAGGCGCGCCGATACACCGTCCTCAAGGGACAGACGGGCCGGCGCGCTTGCGCTCCCGAGCGGCCCGGCGGACCAGCGTACAAAGGCAGGATGGTCCCGGACCGGCGCGGCCCGCAGCCGCGGGTCGGCGGGCAGGCTGACGGCGAGCCGGCCGCCCTCGGCCTCCTCCAGGCAGGCGCGGTAGGCGCGGCCGTCCGGGCCGCCCAGCGTGATCTCGATGACCGAGCCGACCCTGGGCAGACGCCGAGACATGCCAACCCATCGGCCGGTCCGGCCCGAACCTGAGGGGTACCCGCGAGCCGGCGGCAAGTCAGTCGCAAGTCGGTGCTGCCACGCTGTCCGGATCGGCGGGTACCGGGAGGTCTCCCATGAGCGCTACGGACTGGATCCACCGCACCCGGCGCAACGGCACCGGTTACCACCCGGCCGGCGAACGGGTGCTGCACCGGGACCGCGACACCGGCGGCGGCGAAGTCCTCGTCACCGACCGCGCCATCCACCACCGTCCGGCGGACGCGGCGGCGTGGCATCGGCTGGGCTGGGAGGAGATCCACCGGTTCCGCTGGACGCCCGAGCGCGGCCTGTTGACGCTGACGGGTCTGGCTTCCGCACTGGCGCTACGGCTGCCGCCGGGCAGCCGGCTGCCCGGGATCGTTCAGGAGCGAACGGTCGCCACCGTGCTCACCGCCAGCCGGGTCGCGCTGCCCTGCGGCGCCCGGGCCCGGATCTCCGCGCGGCGCCGGCCGGACTCGGGCGAGATCATCTGGGTGGCGGTCTTCGGCCCGGGCGTCGACCCCGACGACCGGACCGTCCAGTCGCAACTGGGATCGATCATCCACGGACTGCGCACCCAGGCGGGCATCTGAGGGATGGCGGCCTCGCGGCCCCGGTCGCTGGCCGCCGCCACACGAGCAGCCTGGCGCGGCCGGCAGGGAAACCGGCCGGAACCCGTTGCGGGGTTCCGGCCGGTTCGTGAACTGTCTGCGCTACACCGGCTGCCCGGTGACCGGGTCGAGGTACAGCTTGCGGTTGTCGCCGTGGTGGAAGTCGAACAGGTTGGTCAGCGGACCGGCGATCGCGTCGTACGAGCCCGCGATGCGAGGAAGCTTCCAGTTGTCTTCCACGAACTTGATGACCGAGGAGAGATCCGTGGTGGTGTGGTCCACCGCGTTGTGCCGCGCGTACGGGGAGATCACCAACAGCGGCAGCCGGGGACCGTACCCGCAGCGGCCGCTCTGCCCGGCCAGCGGGGTCTGCTTGGTGGTGTCGCCGCACAGTCCGGTACCGCTCAGCCAGTCCTGCGGCCCGGGCGGGTTGGCCACGCCGGCGGTGTTGGACGGGTTGTGCACTCCACTGTAGACGTGGTCGTAGTAGCCGTCCGAGTCGTCGTACGCGAGCACCACGGCCGTGCTGGACCAGTCCGGGGTGTGCTGCAGATTATTGATCTCATCGACCACGAACTGCTGCTCGTCCAGCGGGTCCGAGTACGCCGCGTGGCCGTCCTGGTAACCGGGCGCCTTGAGGAAGCTGACCGCCGGCAGGTGGTCGGGCGACAGGTACCCGTGCGCGATCGCACCGACCAGCGAGTCGAAGTCGCTCACGTCGTACTGGTGGTTCGCGGTGTTGAACTGCGGCACGCCGTTGGTGACGGTCTGCGTGTCGGTGCCGATCGCCGCCAGCGACGCCGGCGCCAGGTGGTGCGGGTTGGCGGTGGAGGCGTAGTACTGGAACGGCTCGTGGTGGGCGATGTAGTCGTCCTTGTTGCCGTAGTTGGTGGGTCCGGCCACCGTGCCGCCGGTACCGCCGAAGGCCGCGCCGACCGGGTGCACCGCGTTGCACAGGCCCTGGTCCGTGGCGGGCGCCTGGGCGAACTTGCCCTTGAACTGGTCCGGCGTGAACGTCGCCGTCGGCTGGGTACCGCCGGTGGCCACCGCGAAGGAGGTGGTGGGCTTGAAGCCGCCCTGGAACCAGCCCCAGCTCAGGCCGGCCGCGTTGAGCAGGTCACCGACGTTCTTGCCGGTCAGGGTCGCGGCGTCGCGGGTCGAGCAGTCGTCGTAGTACGGCTGCGCGTCCTCGATCAGCGAGTTGCCGCCCTTGCCGTCCGGTACCGTGTCGCCGTTCGTGTTCGCGCCGTTGATCATCAGGCCCACCCCGCCGGTGTCGCCCGAGACCAGGTTGATCGCACCCGGTGAGGACGGGCCGAAGGTGGTACCGAAGGAGTTGTCGCTCAGCGCGTAGTGCTGGGCGTAGTTCCACATCGCCGTGACGGTGTTGCCGTCGTAGTAGTTCATCACGTCGCTCTTGCTGCACGGCACGCCGGTCGGGTTGGTACGCGCGCCGTTCCCGACCGTGGTGACGAACTTGTCCATCGCCCCGCCGTCGAACGCCTTCTGCTCGTCGTTGTAGTTGTGGTCCTGGTCGCACATGAGCACGTCGGCGATGTTGGCCGGGTCCAGCCGGCGCGGGTTCACCTGGGTGCCCGCGTCGTTCCGGTTCGGGTTGTTGGTGAGCAACGTCCCCTTACCGTTCAGGCCCTTGGTGTCCGCCAGGTTGTTCACCGCGGGCGTGTGCCGGCTGGGCCGGAACGGCTGGCCCGAGGTGTTGGCCGCCACCGGGTACGTGCCGAAATAGTGGTCGAATGACACATTCTCCTGGAAAATCACCACCACGTGCTTGATCGGGGTTGTGGTCGACGAACCGCCGGTCGGCGTGGCACCGCCGGCCACCGCCGACGCCGCGGGCAGCACGACCGCCGCTACCGCGACCGCCGCTAACACCGCTGTTCTGCGGGTTCTGCGCATCACATGGTCCTTCCCGTCCAGGCGCGGAGCGTGGGCGCACCGCTGAGATCAGCCGGAACCTATGGACACCGGGTGAACAGCCCGACACACCCAACCAAACTCGGTGACCCGGACGCACGAACACTCGACCGCGAGATCTGGTCGTGGCCGGGATCTTGTCGGTGGGCGGCCGTAGCATCCAATGCTATGGCGTACGACGAAGCACTCGCCGGGCGGATCCGGGACGGGTTACGCGAGGCCACCGGGGTCACCGAGAAGAAGATGTTCGGTGGCCTGGCCTTCCTGACGCACGGCAACATGACCGTCGGCGTCCACGGTGCCGACCTGATCGCCCGGATCAGCCCCGGGGACACCGACGCCGCCCTCGCCACGCCCGGGGTACGCCCGTTCGACATGAGCGGGCGCCCGATGCGCGGCTGGGTACTGGTCGCCGGCGAGCGCCTCGACGACGAGGTGCTCGACGGGTGGATCGCGCGGGCCAGCACCTTCGTGGCCACCCTGCCACCCAAGTAGACGCCCGGGAGGAGGTGCGATGCCGGTGTCGCTGTCGTGGCTGCGGCGCAGGGATCCCAGCCTGTCCAGCCTGCGCCGGGCGGTACGCGTCGCGCTGGTCGCCTGTACCGGCTTCTACGCCTGCCGGTACGGTCTGCACAACCCGGCGATGGCGACGTACGCGCTGTTCGGCACGATCGCGCTGGGCGCCCTGTCCCAGCTCAACGGCTCCGGCGCCGAGCAGTCCCGCACGCTGCTGGCGGCGCTGCCCGCGGGCGCGGTCCTGGTGACCGCCGGCACCCTGCTGTCCGTCACCACCTGGACCGCCACCCTGGGCATGTTCGTGCTCGGGTTCCTGGTCAGCTACGTCGGCGTGGGCGGCCCCCGGCTGGTCGGGCTGGCCAGCGGCATGCAGCTGCTCTACATCCTGCCCTGCTTCCCGCCGTACGACCCCGGCTCGCTCGGCTACCGGTTGGCCGGCCTGGTGGTCGGGGTGCTGCTGCTCGCCGCCGCCAACGTGCTGCTGTGGCCCGACCCGCGCCCGCAGGTCTACCGCCAGCGGCTGGCCGACGCCGCCGACGTGCTCGCCGACGCCCTGCACCAGCTGGCCGGCTCGGTCGGCGGACCAGCACCCCCGGATGGCGCAACCGGTCTGGCCGGGCAGCTGACGCGCGCCTTCGACGCCAGCGAGTCGATCCGGCCGTCCAAGGCGCCACCGGCGC
>DATEJJ010000311.1:0-3356 GCA_035278125.1 Rugosimonospora sp. | reverse complement strand
GGCGTGCCGGGCGTCGATGAGCTTCGCGTTGAGGCTGCCGCCCACCCGGGCGTAGGTCTTCGAGTCCAGGCCCAGCGTCGGGTCCTGCACCGACATCGGGATGAACTTCATCTGGAACGCGTACAGGTCCTTGGTGGCCTGCGCCTGACCGGGGTAGTAGAGCACGTACGGCGCGGACACGATGTACTGCGCGCCCAAGCCGCCCACCTCGCCCTTGCCCTTGGTGGTCAGTGCCGCGTCCCCGGCGGCGTTGCGCGCCCAGTCCACACCCTCCACGCCGTAGTTCTTGAGCAGGTACTCGGCGGTGCCGAACGGCGCGGCCAGCCAGTCGCAGACCTTCAGCAGCGCCCGGATGCGCGCCTCGCCCGCCTTCTTGAAGGCGGTGTAGCTGAAGCCCGGGTTGCCCTGCCACGTCACCGGCTTGCTACCGCTGTCGTAGCCGGTTGGCACGATCGCGCCCACCTTGAACCCGGGGCCGGCGATGTTCTGCGTGTAGAACTGCCACCAGGCCGGGAAGTTGTCCGAGTGCAGCACCGCGGATCCGGCGTTGAACCACTGTTTGTAATTGGTGGTCAGGTCCTGGGTGGCCGTACCGAAGCTGTCCGGGTGCACGGCTCCGGCGGCGAACAGCTTCGCCGTGTCGGACAGCGCCTGCTTCATCTGGTCCATCTCGTTGACGTTGGTGAGCTTGCCGCCCACCCGGGTCCAGCCCATGCCGGTACCCGCGTCTATCTTCGGTACCCCCATCATCTGCAGGATGGTGAACAGCAGGCCGTCGGCGTTGCTCCAGGCCCACTGGTTGTGTTTCGTGTCGGTGAGATCCTGGCTCAGCTTCCGCAGATCGGCGAAGCTGGCCGGGTCGGGGTTGAGCCCGCGCGCGGCGAGGATGTCGTCCCGGCGGAACAGCGTCTGGCCGAGTTGGGCCCGGGGCACCGGCAGGCCGTAGATGCCGCCGTCGTGGATGCACTGCGCCTGCCAGCAGGAGGTGGGGATGTTGGCCAGGTTCGGGTACTCCTTGACCGCGTCCCCCGACAGGTACGGCGTCAGGTCCTGGCACTTGGCCGCCAGCAGCGCCGGTACGTCCACCACGTTGGTGCGGATCTGGAACAGGTCCGGCAGGTCGCCGGAGACGATCGCGGCGAACTTGTCGTTGTAGTCGCTGGCCGGCACCACGGAGATCTTCAGGTTCACGCCCAACGCACGGTTGAGCGCCTGCCAGTACGCGTTGCTGTCCAGGCCCGGGGCGACCGGGTTGAAGGTCTGTACGAAGACCGTCACGTCGCTGCCGTCGCCCGGCTTGCCGCTGGTCACCGACACCGGTTTGGCCGGGTAGGTGAGGTACCCGTCCAGGAACTTGCCGGGCGTACCGGGCAGGTCCGCCTTGGGCCCGTTGGTGAGTGGCGTGTACGTGGGCAGCTTGACGGCGGCGTTGTCGGCCGCCGTGGTGGTGCTGCGCTTGCCGCAGCCGGCGAGCGCGCCGCCCAGGCCGGCCAGTGCCGCGCCGCGTAGCAGATTCCGTCTATCGATACGGTGCAGTGTCATGGAGTCGGCTCCTGTCTGGCGGTCAACCCTTGACCGCGCCGGTGAGAACGCCCTTGGCGAAATGGCGTTGCAGGAACGGATAGATGATGAGGATGGGGATCACCGAGACGACGAGGATCGCCATCTGGATGGACTGCTGGGGTGGCAACGCCTCCCCGCTGGCGCCGAGCTGGTCCACGCCCAGCACCGAGTTGTTGACCACGTACGTGCGCAGCACCAGCTGCAGCGGCCACTTGTCGGTTTCGTTGATGTAGAGCAGCGCGTTGAAGAACGCGTTCCAGTACGAGACCGCGTAGAACAGCCCGATGACCGCGAGCACCGCCCGGGACAGGGGCAGCACGACCCGCCGCAGCAGCGTCAGCTCGCCCGCGCCGTCGATGCGCGCGGAGTCGAGCAGTTCGCCGGGGAGTTCCATGAAGAACGCCCGCATCACGATGACGTTGAACGCGTTCACCGCGCTGGGCACGATCAGCGACCAGTAGGAGTTGAGCAGCCCCAACTGCTTCACGATGAGGTAGCTCGGGATGATGCCGGGCGCGAACAGCAGGGTGAACAGCACGACCATCAGCATCGGTTTGTGGCCGAACGAACCGGGCCGGGACAGGCCGTAGGCCAGGCTCGCGGTACACGCCAGGCTGATCGCGGTACCCACCGCGGTGATGACGACGCTGATGACCAGGGCGCGGGTGACGACACCGCCGGCGAAGATGGCACGGTACGAGGCCAGGCTCACGCTGTCCGGGATGAGCACGAAGCCGCCGGACCGGGTCACCTGCGCCTGGTCCGCCAGGCTGGTGGAGACGACCCCGAGGAACGGCACCGCGATGACCGCGCAGATGACCGTCAGCAGCAGCCCCTTGGCGGCCCGGATGCCGTACGACGGCGGCGCCGTCCCCGCAACGAATACCCGGCTCATGCTTGATAGATCCCCTGCTCTCCGAACAGGTGCGCGACCTTGTTGGCGGCCAGGACCAGGGCGACACCCACCAGACCCTTCACCAGACCCACCGCCGCCGAGACACCCCACTGACCATTGACGATCCCGTTGTGGTAGACGTACGTGTCCAGCACCTCGCTGGCGTGCAGGCCGACCCCGCCCTGCTGCAGGATGATCTGCTCGAACCCGACACTCAACACGTCACCCAGGCGCAGGATCAGCAGCAGCACGATGATGGAGCGCAGCCCCGGCAGCGTGATGTGCCACATCTGCCGGCCCCGGCTGGCACCGTCCACACTGGCCGCTTCGTACAACGCGGCGTCCACTCGGGACAGTGCGGCCAGGAAGAGGATGGTGGCCCAGCCGGTGTCCTTCCAGATCACCTGCGCGGTGAGCATCTCCTTGAACAGCCCGGCGCTGCTCACCAGATCGAAGGTGGCGTGGCCGTGCACGCGCAGCCAGTCGTTGAGCAGGCCGCTGCCGCCCAGCATCTCCTGGAAGATGGCGACCACGATCACCCAGGACAGGAAGTGCGGCAGGTACAGTACCGACTGCACCAGCCGCTTCAGCCGCTCCGACAGCAGGCTGTTGAGCAGCAGGGCCAGCGCGATCGGCGCCGGGAACACGAACACCACCTGGAGCACGGTGATGACCAGGGTGTTGCCGACCGCGTTGAGGAAGTCCGGATCCCCGTCGACGATCGCCTTGAAGTTCTCCAGGCCGATCCACGGGCTCTGGACGATGCCCAGGAACGGCTGGTAGTCCTCGAACGCGATGATGTTGCCGAGCAGCGGCAGGTACCGGAACAGCAGCAGGAGCAGGAGTCCGGGCAGCGCGAACAGGAGCAGGGCCCGGTCGCGGCGCAGCCGCTCGCGCC
>DATEJJ010000310.1:0-2483 GCA_035278125.1 Rugosimonospora sp. | reverse complement strand
CGTCGGCCGCCAGCGGCCGCGCCCGCGCCGGCGTGCGGTTCCACACCCGCACGTCGTGGCCGGCCTTGACCAGGTTGCGCGCCATGGCCGCGCCCATGATGCCGGTACCCAGAACCGCGACAGCAGCCACCGCACACTCCCTGTGTCCCCCGGCCGCGCCGCGCGGCCCCGCACCGACGGTACCGAACCGCCTACCCGGACGCAGCGGGACCCGGGCGTGGGCGTGCTCGCCCGGGGGGACGATTGGCCGCGCCGATCGCTGTCATGCCGATCGCCAATTTCTCCGCCCCGCCGCCCGCTGCTTGACTGCTGGCGTCATGCCAGGGCGATCCTGTGAGGTGTCTATGACACGCACCCTCCGTCCACTGTCGATACTCTTCTTCCTCGGCGCCGCGGCACTACCGGCGGTGGCACTGTCCGCACCGGCCGGCGCGGTGGCACCGGCCGGCCAGGTGGTGGTCGCCGCCGGCCAGACCTGGGTGGTACCGGCAACCACGCGCCTGCGCGCGCTCACCGTCGAGCCGGGCGGCATCATCGCGGCGCCCGACGGGTACAGCGTGACGCTGACCGTGAACGGGGTGGAGACGGGCGGTGCGCTCACCAGGACGGGCGGTACCGACACGCGGATCGCGGCCGGCACCTACCGGGGTGACGTGGTGCTGACCGTGGCGCGGGCGAACCCGGTGGCGTGGCAGGGCCTCACCTTCCCGTTCCGGCAGGCGCTGTACGTGGACGGTACCGGCGTGGTCGGCGCGAAGTCGGTACCGGCGGCGGTCAGCGGCGGCCAGGTGGGTACGGACGGCGCGCGCGACCTGCGGATCCGCTCCACCGGCGAGGCGTTCAACGGCGTGTACGTCAACGGCGGCAGCTACACCCTGCGCCGGCCGGACATCACGCTGACCGGCAACGGGCGCTCCGACTTCGTCGGCTACGGCGCCGCCCTGGTGGGTACCGGCAGCGGCGCGCGGCTCGTGGTCGACGGCGCGCACATCGACAACCGGGGGGCGGTCCGCACCGCGGTGGTCGCCGACGGCGGCGCCAACGTGGTGGTGAAGAACTCGCAGATCTCCACCAGCAACGGGGTGCTGCCGGCCGACTACCAGGCCACTGTGGACACCGCGTACATGGAGTCGGTGCCGTGGATGCTGAGCCTGTCCGGCGACGCGCGCGCCACCAACCTGCTCGGCACGGACACGAAGGCGTCGTACATCAACTCCTGCGTCTCGTCCGAGGGCTGGGGCGTGCTGTCCACCGACTCCGGGCAGGACGGCCAGCTGACCGCGATCGACAGCCGGGTCGCCATCACCGGCAGGGACGGGTACGGGTCGTACGCCATCGGCAACGCCACCGAGCGGTTCCTCGGTACCCGGTTCGACGTCGCCACGTACGCGAACATCAACCGGGGCGGCACGGTCTACTTCGGCGACAGTACCCGCTCCGCCGTGGCGCAGCTGAACAGCGACCTGGGCCTCGGGCTCAGCGCGGCGGAGCTGGCCGCCCTGCCGGAACGGCCCACCGTGGTCAACTCCCGCCGGTTCGGCGTGATGTGGCACGGCGCCGGCGCCACCGACATCAGCGGCGGCACCGTGTTCAACACCCGGGAGGCCACCTTCCTGGACAAGGGCCAGCAGGTCGCCATCGCCGTGGACGGTTCGCGCGGCGCCCGGCTCAACCCGGCAGACGGCGTCCTCATGCAGGTGATGGAGAACGACGACCCCGGCCCGCAGATGGTCAACGGCGTCCTGCTGAACACCGGCGTGTACACCGAGCCGACCGGCGACCCGACGAAGCTGGGCACGTTCGACGTGACCGCGGCGCACAGCACCGACGCGGTGGCCACGTTCTCGCACATCGCGCTGCGCGGTGACTTCTACAACGCGATCCGCGGTGGCGTCACCGGTGGCGGCGGTCCGGGCGGTGGCGGCCTGGCCGGGCTGAACATGGTGCTCACCTTCGACCACGCCAGCATCACCGGTGTCATCTCGGCGACCGCGGCGCACCACGCGGTGGACACCATCACCTCGGCGAACTACGAGCAGCTGGGCGAGGTCACCAACGCGGTGCACGCCGTCGTCAACAACGGCGTGCTGGTCACCCTGACCGACGGTGCACAGTGGACGGTCACGGGCACCTCGTACCTGAGCCGGCTGGCGCTGTCCGCCGGCGCCGCGGTACGGGCACCCGCCGGGCACCGCGTCGCGATGACGGTGGACGGGGTACCCACGCCGCTGGTACCGGGTACCACCTACAGCGGCGCCATCGTGCTGACCGTCCGGTAGCGCGACCCGCCGTCGCCCCGCCGGACATCCGGCGGGGCGATGACCCGCATCAACAGGAAGCATTTCCGCACCGGCGCCGCAGCCCTTACCGTCGGCGCAGGGACCAGAGGGGAGACCCACATGCGCTTCGCCAGCTTCCAGCTCGACGGGGCGCCGCGGCTCGGCGTGGCCGGCGGCGACCTGCTGCACCCGCTCCCGCCCGGC
>DATEJJ010000309.1:0-2206 GCA_035278125.1 Rugosimonospora sp. | reverse complement strand
CTGGGTCAGGGTCTTGGCCACGGGGATGCCGCAGCCGCAGCCCAGGTCCAGGACATCGGCGGGGACGGGTAGCCGCTGGTGCAGGGTGGCCAGCCAGGGCCGGTACTCGTCCGGGTAGTCGTCGTCACGGCGGTAGCGGTGCGACACGGCGTCGTAGCCGCGCCGCACCAGCGTGGTGGGATCGTCGTTGTCCACGATGGTCATCCCGGTTGGTCAGGGCAGCGCCCGGCGACTGGTGGCACGCCTCGCCCTGGTCCGCGGTGGCGGTCGATGCTGGAGATGACCTCGTCCAGGCGCATCAGGCACGTGTCCCGATGGCGGCCTTCTCCGAGGCGGCGGCCAGTCACCCGTCCCACCAGTCCAGCACCCGCAGCGCGCGCAGAGTGTTCCAACGGTTCGGCTCGCCCACGCCACCGTCGAGGGTGACGTGGACGCGACCGGGATGGATACGGTCCAGCGGCCAGCGGCCGTCCGGGCGCCGCTTCGCGCGTACGACCGCCACGGCCTCGGCCATCCGGGGATCAGGCTCGGCGCCCGAGCGCCGGAAGTAGTCCAGCGCGCGGAGCAGGTCGTAGTGCCAGTAGTACGGAAAAGCGACATCGAGATGCGCCGAATCCGCGACCTCACCGGTGCTCTTGCGGCGGAACAGACCACGTTCCAGCAGGTACTCCTCCCCGCCGCCGGTGGGGCATCGGTCAGATCGCGGAGCACCTGCCAACGGATCGCCGGGTCGCAGTCCAGCAGCCAATCGACCACACTCACTGCGGCAGCTTAACGACCCAGCAGGTGGCACGCACACACTCCGCGATGGAGGACCCCCGACACTGGTGCCAGCAGGGGGCCTACCGCCGAGGCAGACCACGGTCCGCGACACACCCTCGACGTCGACCGCCGCTGGACTGCCATCTCCACCGCGTCCAGCCGCGACCAGGACCCGCGTCCCCGGCTGGACAGCGACGCCGACCACCTCGCAACCACCGCGCCGAGCAGATTGGATGCTGGCATCTCTATCAGGTGATTCCAGCCTCGGCGAGCGTGCCGAAGCCGGCGTGCTGGCTGGGCGCTAGGTGAACGGGATTGCCGTTCGGCTCACCGTGTCCGTAGCGGTTGATGCGTGGGGTGGGTGCTTCGTGCCGACGTTGACCTCGCAGTCATGGGGTCACGCGTTCGGCGGCGGATACGGCGTTGCGCAGCAGCATCGCGACGGTGGTGGGGCCGACGCCGCCGATGCGTGGGGTGATGGCGGAGGCGACCGTGGCGCAGGACTCGTCGACATCGGGCAGTAGACGACGGCCGGCGTAGCGGACGCCGGCACCGATGACCACGGCGCCGGGGCGCACATGCTCCGGCTGGATGATGCCGGGCACGCCGGCCGCGGCGACCAGGATCTCGGCGCGGCGAGTGTAGCGCGGCCAGTCGGTGACACCGGTGTGGACCACGGTGACCGCGGCGTTGGCGGTCGGGCGTTTCTGGGTCAGCAGCATGGCCAGGGGCCGGCCGAGGGTGGCGCCGCGGCCGAGGATGACGACTTCGCGGCCGGTCACGGGGATCTGGTGATGGGTCAGCAGCGCCTCGATACCGGCCGGGGTGCACGGCAACGGGCCCGGCATGCCCAGGGCGAGACGGCCCATGTTCAGCGGGTGCATACCGTCGACGTCCTTGTCCGGGTCGAGGCTCTCCAGTGCGGCGTCGTAGTCCAGGTGGGCGGGGATCGGGTACTGGATGAGCACGCCGTGCACGGTCGGGTCGGCGTTGAACTCGGCGATCACGCGGTGCAGCTGATCCTGGGTGGCGTCGGCGGGCAGGTGCCGGTGCGGGGCGGCGAAGCCGAGTTCGGTGGCCTGCCGCTGCTTGACGCGGATGTAGCCGGCACTGGCGTCGTCATCACCGACCAAGAGGGTGGCCAGGCTAGGTGTGACGCCGCGTGCCCGCAGGGCGGTCACCCGCTGCGCGACGTCGGTGAGTACGGACTCGGCGACCGGCGCGCCGGGCAGGAGTCGGGCAGTCTGCGGCATGAGGGTGTCCCTCCAACGCGGGAGCCCAGGCGGTCGACTCCCGTGACCGGCTCCCCGATGGTTCAACCATCCCTGTGCCGCCAGTTGCCGCTGGCCCGAGTCTACTGACCGAGCGGCCAGCGACCGCGAACGGCGTACGTAGGCGGCACGCCGGCCATAGCGGGTACCGGTGTCGAGCGAGTACCTCGCCC
>DATEJJ010000308.1:0-49671 GCA_035278125.1 Rugosimonospora sp. | reverse complement strand
GCGCCAGCCAGCGTCGGGCAGGCGGCACCCGCTGCCGGTCCTCGCCCGGCTCGTCCGCTGGGTGGTGCTGCTCGCCCTGCTCGCGGCCGGCGTCGCGTACGCGACCGTGGCGCCGCTGCGCGGTTGGGTCAACGGTCACGTCATCCGGGCGGAGAAGCACGCCCAGGCGGTCGTACACCCGCAGTACACGCCGGTACACCCCACGCGGGTCGCCGGCGCCAAGGCGCTGCCGGGCCACGCGGCGGGCCAGCTCTCCGACGGGTTCAGCAACACGTACTGGGCCGCGCGGCTGCGCGACAACGCGACCGTGACCCTCTACTTCGACCATCCCGTCGACGTGTCCCGGGCGCTCATCCGCATCGGCGTGTCGGCCAGCCTCCAGTCGACGAACCGGCCCAGCGTGTTGCGGGTGACGTATTCGACCGGGCGCGTCGAGGACATCAAGCTCGATGACACGGCCGACCCGCAGGACCGGACGCTGCGCCCCGGTGGCCTGGTGACCAGCCTCCAACTGCGCGTCGCCGGGCTGTACCGGGCGCAGAGCGACATCGTGGCGATCACCGAAGTGGAGCTGTTCAGCCGCCGCAGGTAGGGGTCGTGCGGTGCGCGTACCATCGGCTCGTATCTTCCGGACGACCGCTGAGGAGCGCCACGGTGAGTGTTGGCGACAACACCGCGAAGCTCGCGGTGCTCATCGACGCCGACAACGCCCAGCCCGCGATCGTGGAGGCGCTGCTGGCCGAGGTCGCCAAGTACGGCACAGCGCACGTCAAGCGGGCGTACGGCGACTGGACCGGCACCAGCCTGCGCGGCTGGAAGGAGCACCTGCTGGCGCAGTCGATCCAACCGATCCAGCAGTTCTCGTACACGGTCGGTAAGAACGCGACCGACTCCGCGTTGATCATCGACGCGATGGACCTGCTGTACTCGGACCGGTTCGACGGGTTCTGCATCGTGTCCAGTGACAGCGACTTCACCCGGCTGGCCTCCCGGCTGCGCGAGTCGGGCCTGACCGTGTACGGCTTCGGCGAGCGCAAGACGCCCAAGCCGTTCGTGGCGGCCTGCGACAAGTTCGTCTACACCGAGAACCTCGCCTACGAGCAGAGCCCGGCCGCGCCGGCCGACGCCGTGACCGGGCCGAAGCCCGCCGTACCGGCCGCACAGCTCAAGGGCGACACCGCGCTGATCGGCCTGCTGCGCAACGCGGTCGAGGCGGCCTCGGACGACGACGGCTGGGCGCCGCTGGCGAACGTCGGGCACATCCTGACCAAGCAGCGCCCCGACTTCGACTCCCGCACCTACGGGTACGGCAAGCTGAGCGACCTGATGACCGCGACCACCCTGTTCGAGATGGACCGCCGTACCCTCGGCGACGGCCGGCCAGGCGCCATCTACGTCCGCGACAAGCGCCGCCGCACGGCACGGAAGCGGGCCGACGCCGGCGAGTAGCCGTCCACAGGAGACAGTCAGGTCGGCAGGTCGATGTCGGCGTAGATGGCCGCGTGGTCGGAGCCGGCGTGCACCGGCTGGGTCATCGTGTCGTAGATGGGCCACCGCATGCCGCGCCGGCCACCCCACACTCCCTTGCGGAGAATGCCACCACCCGTCGCGGCGGCGTACAGGCGCGGCGAAAGCAGCACGTAGTCCAGCTTGTTGCGGGCGGTGCAGGAGTCGTACGTGCCCGGGCGGCCACCGTCCTGGAAACCGGGGTGCGTCGAGATGTCCCGCAGGTCGGTGCCGCGCAGCAGGGGCGCGAGTGGCTCGCTGTCCGGGGTGTCGTTCAGGTCACCGAGCACGACCACGAGAGGTGTCTCGGCGGCCACCAACCCGTGGTAGATCTCGGCAACCCGCCGCGCCTGGCGGTGCCGGACCGCGTCGGAGGCCACCTTGCCCCCGTACCCCTTGCTCTTGAAGTGATTGACCAGGACGGCCAGGCGCTGCCCGCCGGGCAGCCGGAAGTGGTATTCGGCGCAGTCGCGGCTGAACAGTCGCCCGCGGGTGTCGGTGTCGTCCACGTGGCTGCGCCGCGCGTCGATGGGGTATCCGGCGGCCGACATCACGCCCACGTTGATGCCCCGCTCGTCGTTCCCCTCGGCCACCGCGATGTGCGGGTACCGGGGCCGCTCGTCCAGCAGCAGCCCGGCGTCCGCGAACCGCTTGAGCGCCAGCCGGCTCTCCGCCTCGATGACACCGACGATGTCCGCCGCCACGTCCTCGATGACGCGTGCGGTGTTGAGCAGCGCCAACTCGTCCACCCGGTCGGTGGTCAGCTCCACCCAGCCGATCCAGTCACCGCGCCCGCCCGCCACGATCTCCACGCGGCCGTCCCGCGACCGCCGGATCAGCCGGCCCCGGTTCTGCCGCAGCCGGGCGAATCTGGCGGTATCGCCGCCGCGCAGGCCGAGGCGCGCCAGCTCGCGGACGATGTGCTGTTTGATCGGCTCGGTGTAGACGGGTTCTTCGAGCAGTTCGCTGGCGCGCTCGTACGCCTCCAGCACGGGCCGGCCCAGCGCCCAGGTCCGCTGGTCGAGCGCCCGGGCCCGGTTGAACAGGTTCTCCACGTTGTAGCTCGCCAGCCGCACGGCCACCCTCTCTGCCGCCCTGCGCCACCGCCCCTGCACAGCGGGCCGCAGTGTGGCCACCGATGGTAGTCGCCACCCCCGAGGGATGGGCGGCCGGCACCGGGTGCGCTACGACCGCTCATTGCCGACGGACTCGTGTACCGCACCGGGCACGCGCGGAGCACCCGCTACCACGCCTGACCGGGCCAGCCGGCGTACCGCCAGCTCGGCGAGCAGCGCCGCCGCGTCGGGCAGGACGCCGTCGTCGAAGGTGGCCCGCGGCGAGTGGTTGTACGCCGCGGCATCGGGATTGTCCACTGTGCACGCACCGAGGAAGAGGAACGCCCCCGGTACCTCGTCCAGCACGCGGGAGAAGTCCTCCGAACCCGCGATCGGCCGGTCCAGGTGCCGGTACCGGTGCTCGCCGAAGACCTCCCGTACCGTGTCGGCGGCGAAGTCGTGCTCGGTCGCGTCGTTGACGGTCACCGGATACTCCGCCTCGTACCGCGCCTCGGCCGCCAGCCCGTGCGCGGCGGCGATCTGCTCGCACAGCCGCACGGCGTGCTCGCGGACCAGTTCGCGCACACCCGCGTCGAAGGTGCGGACCGTGGCCTCGAAGGTCGCGTCATCCGGGATGACGTTGCGGCGCGTGCCGGCGTGGAACATGCCCACCGTCAGCACCACCGGATCGAACGCGTCGATCCGGCGGCTGAGCATGGTCTGCAGCGCGGTCACCATCTCCGCCGCGGCCGGTATCGGATCCAGCGCCACGTGCGGCCGCGAACCGTGCCCGCCGGACCCGATCACCCGCACGATCAGGCGGTCCGACGCGGCCAGCAGCGGCCCCGGCCGCCCGGCGAAGACCCCGTTCGGGTACGGCGAGGAGGTCACGTGCAGGGCGTAGGCCGCCGCGACGCGCTGACCGGCGGCCGTCAACACGCCTTCCGCGACCATATGTGCGGCGCCGTCGAAACCCTCCTCGCCCGGCTGGAACATGAACACCACATCGCCGGGCAGCTCAGCACGCCGCGCGCACAGCAGCCGTGCCGCCCCGACCAGACCGGCCACGTGCAGGTCGTGCCCGCAGGCGTGCATCACGTCGTCGTGCCGCGAGCGGAAGTCCACACCGGACTGTTCGGTGACCGGCAACGCGTCCATGTCGCCGCGCAGCAGCACGGCCGGCCCGGGTCGGCCACCGCGCAGCACCGCCGTGACCGACGACAGCGTATCGCCGGTGTTGACTTCCAGCGGCAGGCCGTCGATCGCCGCCAGGATCTTCTCCTGGGTACACGGCAGGTGCAGCCCGATCTCCGGTATCTGGTGGAGCTCCCGGCGCAGCGCCACCAACTCGTCCCGGATCGCCAGCGCGTCTTCCCGCAGACTCATCGCTCTCCCCACACCAGACCGATCTATATCCAGACCAGTCCATATTAGGCCCGGGGCGCGGATACTACCGCGTTGCGGGCGGGCAGCGCAGTAACCCGGCCCGGTACTTGCTGCGCAGCACGTGGCGGACCGCGTCCGCGACGCGGTTCTGGAATCCGGCCGACGCGCGGGCGGCGGCCAGCAGCGCGCGGCTCATCGGGCCGGCGTCGGACGAGCGTACCGAGAGCACCAGGTCGCCACCGGCGGCCACGAACCGCACCGCGCGGTCGCCCAGCGGTACCGAACTGACCGCCACCGCACCGCCGAGGTCGTCGGACAGCACCAGACCGGTGTACCCGAGGCGCTGGCGCAGCAGCCCGGTGACGATCGGTGCCGAGAACGCGGCGACGGTATGCGGATCGAGCCTCGGGTACCTCGCGGAGGACACCATCACCGCCGCCGATCCCGCCTGGATCCCCTGCGCGAACGGCTGCAGAGACGGGTCTCCGGCGCTGGTGGCGTTGTCGACCGCACCCGTCGACGTGTCGGTGTTGGCGAGCACCCGCCCGAGACCCGGAAAGTGCTTGAGCGTCGTGAGCACGCCGTTGCGCTGTACCGAGGCGACGACGGTACGGATGTCGGCGCCCACCGGACCCGGCCGGGACCCGTACTCGCGGTGGAACGCGCCGATGGGTGGGTTGCGTGCGCCGATGCTCGCCGGTACCACGTCGGCGACCGGGGCCAGGTCGATGGTGACTCCGATTGACGCGAGCCGCCGCGCCCAGTCCGCGGTACGCGCGTCCAGGGTCGCCGTGTCCCACGAACCCTGCACCACCGCGGAGGGTACCGGCGGGAAGTCCGGCCCGCGGAGCGTCTGTACCTGACCGCCCTCCTGGTCCAGCGCGATGTGCAGCGGAACGGGGGACGTGGCCGCCGCGGACTGCACGATCCGGATCGACTGGCGGAGCTTCGCCGCGGGTGCGCCGCTGCGACCGGCCAGAAACACGCCACCGAGGTGGTACTGGCGGACGGAGCCGGTGATGCTCGTCGGATCGGCTAACGGTGTACCGATCATCAGGAGCTGCCCCACGCGCTCCTGGAGCGTGAGCCGGGACAGGATCGACTCGACGCACGCGTCCGCCGTCAGTGACGGAGAATCCGGCGGGGCCGGAGATGGGCTCTCCGCCAGGGGTGGCGACGCGGGCGGCGGTGACACGGGCGGCGGTGTCACGGGTGCGGATCCGAGCGGCGAGCGCGTGTCCGTCGCGGACATGAGGCGTACCACCACGCAGCTGAGACCGGCGAGGACCAGGATGGCGAGCGCCGCGACCAGGGCCCGGCCGGATCCCTTCCCACCGACCGACAGTCTGCCCACCCCGACCCTCCACCTCGCCGCGCCGCGTACCCCGGCATAGAATGCCGCGTCCCGCCGTTCCGGTGTATTCCCCACACGGCTGGCGGCGTACACATCACCCGGCCGGTACCGCTGCCCGGGTGGCTGATCCGGCGGTCAACTCGGGGCGGCGCGCAGCCACGAGGTCGCAATGGTCGAGGCCCCCGAGTGCGGGGGTGGCGGGCGGACCGGTTAGATAGCCGGGTGGCTGTGCGATTGGACAACGACGCGGTACGCGCTGCTGCGGATGCCGGGACGTACCGGGCTGCCGAGGAGTTGCTGGCCACGGGCCGGCTCGGCCAGGTCACCGAGGCGGGTGGTGGCGTCACCGGTCGCGTCGAGGACGACCGCGGCGCGGCGTACCGGATATGGGTGGGTGTCGTGTCCGGCGCCTTGGCCGCGGAGTGTGACTGCCCGGCCGGCGCGGACGCCGAGGATCTGTGCGTGCACGCGGTGGCGCTGACCCTCGCGGCCATCCGCGACGGCTTCCGGTGGGCCTCGGCCGCCAACCCGCCCTCGCAGCCGGCCGGCGATCCGCGGGTGCGGCAGCTCGTGGAGATCGCGGCTGCGCTCCCGCCGCGACGGCTGGCCGCGTTGGTCGGCGAGCACGCCGCCGCCGACCGGGTGCTGGAGGCCCGCCTCCTGACCGCCGCCGGGCGGCTTGAACCGCTGACCGCCGAGGAGGCCGGCACCCTGCGCGGGACGATCGACAGCGTCGCCGCCGACGCCACGAGGGGCGCGTTCGACCTGCACGACGTCGCCACGGCGGGCCAGTGGTTGGTGGACGAGATGCGGGTGCTGGCGCAGCGGCCGCCGAGCACGGCGGCGCTGTCCATTGTGGAGCATGCGGCGCGGGTATGGGACGGGTTGGCGGTCCACCTCGACGACGCCTGGGAAACCTACGAGACGGAGCCGGAGGAGATCGGCGACGCGCTGCGGGCTGTCCACGTGGTGATGTGCGGGCAGCTGCGGCCGGGACCGGACGAGTTGGCCGGTCGGCGGTAGCCTACGGCGCGGGTTCGAGCACGATGACCGGGATCTGGCGGGTGGTCTTCCGCTCGTAGTCCGCGAAGCCCGGGGTACGCCGCCTTCTGCGCGGTCCAGATGCGTTCCCGCTCGTCCCCGGTGGCCACCCGGGCAACCAGGTCGACCGTGCCGGTACCGATCTCCGCGGTCACCCGCGGCTGGGCAAGAAGGTTGTGGTACCAGTCGGGATGCGTCGGCGCGCCGGCCTTGGACGCGAAGACGGCGTAGCCACCGTCCACGATCTGGTACATCATCGGGTTGACCCGGGGCTGGCCGCTCCTGGCGCCGACGGTGTGCAGGAGCAGCAGCGGCGCTCCGGCGAACTGGCCGCCCACCTGCCCGGCGTTGCCACGGAACTCTTCGATGATCTTGCTGTTCCAGTCGGTCATGACCGCATTCTGTCAGGTTGTACCGCGGGCCGTGTTGCTGGCGGACCGGCCGCCAGCATCGCGGCGGCGCCTCACTCGTTAGCGGCTGCGGGGGTGGCCGGGGCCGCCTCAGGCGCTCGAATCCAGCCCCAGTCGAGCGACCATGCCGGGCTCGTAGGAGCCACCCTGGTTGCGCACGATCACGTTGATCCGGTTGGCCGCGTTGATCATCGCGACCAGGTAGACGAGCGCGACGGTCTGGTCGTCGTCGTAGTGCTTGCGCACCTGGTTCCAGGTCTCGTCGGACACGCCGTGGCGGGCGTCGCCGAGCCGGGTACCTTCCTCGGCGAGCGCCAGCGCGGCCCGCTCGGCGTCCGTGAAGACAGTGGTCTCGCGCCAGCCGGCGACCAGGTTGAGCCGGAGCTGGGTCTCACCGGCGGCCGTGGCCTCCTTGCTGTGGAAGTCGAGGCACATGCCGCAGCCGTTGATCTGGCTCGCGCGCAGCATCACCAGGTTCTGTGTGGCCTTGGGCAGCGGCGACTGGTCGATCGCCAGGCTGGCGTTGTAGATCCGCTTGGCGATCTTCGCGCCGAGCTCGTTGGCCATCACGTCGATACGGGGCTCCATGGCACCGTCCTTCCTCGTGGCATCGCAACACCGGGACGAACATGGAGATGGCGGCGGCCCGACCCCTGTGACAGTGCCGCGGTGTGACGCGGGCCACCGATGATGGGTGTCACAGGGCGCGGGGTACGGGCGTCTCATCGTGGGCGAACAGGTAGGAGGCAACCATGGACCGCGCCACGGAGGCGTTCGTCGCCCACCGCAACCTGCTCTTCACCGTCGCGTACGAGATGCTCGGCTCGGCCGCCGACGCCGAGGACGTCCTGCAGGAGACCTGGCTGCGGTGGGCGGGCGTCGACCTCGACACGGTACGGGACCGGCGCGCGTACCTGGTCCGGATCACCACCCGCCAGGCGCTGAGCCGGCTGCGTACACTGCGCCGGCGCAAGGAGTCCTATGTCGGCCCGTGGCTGCCCGAACCGCTGCTGACCGCGCCCGACGTGGCCGAGGATGTCGAACTGGCCGACAGCGTATCGACGGCGATGCTGCTGGTACTGGAGACGCTCACACCGACCGAGCGGGCAGTGTTCGTGCTGCGCGAGGTGTTCGAGCTGGAGTACGACGAGATCGCGGAAGCCGTCACCAAGACCCCGGCCGCGGTACGCCAGATCGCCCACCGGGCCCGGACACACGTCGCTGAGCGCCGGCCGCGCGAGGTGGTCTCCACCGCACAGGCGCGAAGCGCGATAGAAGCGTTCCAACAGGCGATCGAGACCGGCGACCTGCAGCGCCTGCTCGACATGCTCGCACCGGATGTCGTCTTCCTGGGTGACGGTGGCGGAGTCGTGCAGGCGGTGCCGACGCCCATCACGGGGGCCGGCAAGGTGGCCCGGCTGCTGGCCGTCGGGCTGCGCCGGCTCCACACCGTGGCATCGGTGCAGCCGGCGCAGGTCAACGGCTACCCGGCGCTGATCCTCCGGCTCGACGGCCAGATCGACACCGTCCTCACGGTACGCGTCGATGGTGGATTCATCACCGGGCTCTACGCGGTACGCAATCCCGCGAAGCTCTCGCACATGGCGCAGGAGAACGCGCTGTGCCGATCCGGCTGACGGGTCAGCCGCGGTGCCCGGGTCGGTGACCGTGGTCTTCGCCCTCGGGCTGGCCAGTTCGCTGACCCGGGTGGCGCAGGCGTGCGGCCGTGGTGCACCGGCTTGTCGACGGTGCACCATCGACGCCCCGGTCCCGCCAGCGATGGTCGATGCGGATCGGGGCCGCACTGCCCCGATCGGCGTTCCAGCCCCCGCCCCACGTGGACTCCACGGTCCTGGTCATCCGCCGCCGCTGAACTGCGCCTTTGCCTCGGTGCCACCAGTGGTGCCAGCTGGCGCCCGGCTGAGCCAATCTGGCTTGTGCGTGTGCCATCGGTGTGCCATAGTGGTGCCATGGACCTGACCTCGTACGTGAGCAACCTCGGACGTGAGTTCGCCACGCTTGCTGAAGCCGGCGGTGAGGAGGCGCGTGCGTTGGTCGAGCGCCTGACCGGATCGCTGGAGTCGGCGATCCGCATGACCCTGCTGGACGCGCTGTCGGCCGCCGCCGACGAAATCACCCGGGACATGGCCCCGGGTTCGGTGGAGCTGCGCCTGCGCGGACGCGATCCGAACTTCGTCGTGACCTCGCCACCCGCCGAGCCGCTCGAACACGCGGCCAAGAGCGCGGCGGCAACCGTCGACGGCGTGTCCGACAGCGATCTGCCGTTCGCCGAGGACGGGCCCGCCGCGCGGATCAACGTACGCATGCCCGAACAGCTCAAGGCCGCGATCGAGGAGGCCGCGGCCAAGGAGGGACGCTCGGTCAACGCCTGGCTGGTCCGGGCGGCGACCGCCGGCCTGCAGCGGTCCGACCGCGATCAGCGTCCCGAGTCGCACGGCAGCGCGAAACGGACCCAGCAGAGCTTCACCGGCTGGGTGCGCTGACCGCACCGCACCTTTCACCACACGTCCCTGACCTGCGGGGACGACTCACCTACCCACGATGAGGGGACAACCATGCCCAATTACGAGACGCCCGAACCGATCTCCGTCACGCTCGAACTCGGCTTCGGCGAGGTGCGGATCGCCGCGAGCGACCGCACCGACACCGTGGTCGAGGTCCGCCCGAGCGACGAGGCCGACGAGTCCGACGTGAAGGCAGCCGCGCAGGTCCGTGTCGACTACACCGACGGCGTGCTGCGGGTCACCGGTCCGAAGGCGCGCGTCTTCGACTTCTCCCGCAAGACCAGGTCGGTCGACGTGGCCATCGATCTGCCCAGCGGTTCCCAGGTGTCCGCGGAGATGCAGGCGGGTGACATCCGCTGTGCCGGCCGGCTCGGCGAGTGCCGGGTCAAGACCTCCGCCGGCAACGTCCGGCTCGACCGCACCGGTCCGTTGCGCCTGGACACGTCGGCCGGTCACGTCACCGCCGAGGGCATCACCGGCAACGCCGAAATCTCCACCGGCTCCGGCAAGGTACAGATCGGCGAGGTCGAGGGCGCCGCGGTGGTCAAGAACTCCAACGGCGACACCACCATCGACGCGGTCACCGGCGATTTGCGGGTACGCGCGGCCAACGGCAGCATCCGCGTCGAGCGGGCCGGCGCCGGTGTCGACGCGAAGACGTCCAACGGCAGCATCCGCCTCGGCGAGGTGGTCCGCGGCTCGGTCGTCCTCGGCACCGCCATGGGCGACCTGGACATCGGTATCGCCGAGGGCACCGCCGCCTGGCTGGAGGTCAACACCGGATTCGGGCACGTGCGCAACCAACTGGAGAACGCCACCCGGCCCGACGAGGCCGACGCGACCGTCGAGGTACGCGGTCGCACCTCCTACGGCGACATCACCATCCACCGCTCCTGACCCACCCCCGCGCCTGGAGAAAGGGAAACCATGACCAGCTCGCAAACCCGGCCCGCGATCGCCGCGACCGGGCTCCGCAAATCGTTCGGCGACCAGGTCGTACTCGACGGTCTCGACCTGACTGTCCAGAGTGGAACAGTCTTCTCGCTGCTCGGCGCGAACGGCGCCGGGAAGACGACCACGGTGAAGATCCTGTCCACCCTGCTCCGGGCCGACGCCGGTGCCGCCCGGGTCGCCGGGCACGACCTCGCCCGCGAACCCGACGCGGTACGCGCCGCGATCGGTGTCACCGGCCAGTTCTCCGCGGTGGACAACCTGCTCACCGGCGAGGAGAACCTGCGGTTGATGGCGGACCTGCACCACCTCGCCAAGGGCGACGGCCGCCGGCGCGCCACCCAGCTGCTCGACCAGTTCGACCTGACCGACGCGGCCAGGAAGCCGGCGTCGACCTACTCCGGAGGCATGCGCCGGCGCCTCGACCTGGCCATGACCCTGGTCGGCAGCCCGCAAGTGATCTTCCTGGACGAGCCGACCACCGGACTGGACCCGCGCAGCCGCCGGACCATGTGGCAGATCATCCGCGATCTGGTCGCCAGCGGTGTCACCATCTTCCTGACCACCCAGTACCTGGAGGAAGCCGACGAACTGGCCGACCGGATCGCGGTCCTCCACCACGGCCGGGTGGTCGCCGAGGGAACCGCCGAGGAACTCAAGCGACGTATCCCCGGCGGACACGTCCGCCTGCTCTTCACCGACCCGCAGGGCCTCGACGCGGCCCTGCGCGTACTGGGCCAGGCCACGCGCGACACCGAAGCGCTCGCCCTGCGGGTACCCAGCGACGGCAGCCTGCGTTCGCTGAAGACCCTGATCGGCAAGCTCGACGACCAGGCCATCGAGGTCGACGAACTGTCCGTGCACACCCCCGATCTCGACGACGTCTTCCTCGCCCTCACCGGCACCCCCACCCACGAGAAGGTCACCACGCCATGAGCGCCCATACCCTCACCGCCCCGGCCCCGGCAAGCCTCCGCTTCCACCCGCTGCGCGACTCCGCCACGATGCTGCGCCGCAACCTCAAGCGCATGCTGCGGTACCCGTCGATGACCCTGATGCTTGTCGGGATGCCCGTCGTGTTCCTGCTGCTGTTCGTCTACGTGCTCGGCGGCACGCTGGGCGCCGGGCTCGGCGGGGCGGTACACACCGGCGCGGCCGCCGGACGGGCCGCGTACGCCAACTACGTGGCACCCGCGATCATCCTGATGACCGTCACCGCCACCGTCCAGGGCACCGCGATCTCCATCGCCATGGACATGACCGAAGGCATCATCACCCGGTTCCGCACCATGCACATCGCCCGCGTCTCGGTACTGACCGGGCACGTCCTGGGCAGCATGATCCAGGCCATGTTCAGCCTGACCATCGTCATCGGCGTCGCAATGCTGGTCGGCTTCCGGCCCACCGCCGGGCTGGGTGCGTGGCTGGCAACGGCCGGTTTCCTGATGGCGGTGAGCTTCGCCTTCGTCTGGTTGTCCGTCGCGCTCGGCCAGGTCAGCAAGAGCGTCGAGACCGCGAGCAACCTCCCGATGCCGCTGATCCTGCTGCCCTTCCTCGGCAGCGGGTTCGTCCCCACCGACTCCATGCCGGCCGGGCTGCGCTGGTTCGCCGAGTACCAGCCCTTCACCCCGATCATCGAAACCCTGCGCGGCCTGCTGGTGAACAAGCCGATCGGTAACAATGCGTGGATCGCGCTCACCTGGTGCGCCGCCATCGCGCTGGGCGGGTACCTCTGGTCGAAACGACTGTTCAACCGCGAGTCCTGAACGTGCCCCACCCGGTTCGTCAGCCCGTACGGTTTGTTCGTCCACGTGGGACAGTGGTACCTCGTGGCGTACGACCGGGCGGGCTGCGCCCTGTGCTTCCAGCTGCGAAGAAGGCGACCGCGTCCGTCGCGGCCGCTTCCCGCGCTTGCCGGCCTGCGACACTGTCCTGGAACAGGTGATGGTGTTCTACGTCGACGCCGAGGTCGGGTGATGGCTTGGAGGCTGGAGTCGGAGGTGGCACCGGCGTCTCCTGGGCAGATCAGATAAGCCGGCGGATACTCGCTCGTCGTGGGTGAGTGATCGGTCAGCTCGACGCGTCGAAGGTAGTGCGCGAGGGTCGCAGTTCTATCGGATCCGGCAGTCCGGCTAGCAGTGCCGTGGCGCCTCCGGTGACTTCCACCTGGAGTGTCACGAAGTTCGCGACGGTAGCGAGCACGGACGGCCCGGCATGCTGGAGCCCTCCGATCGCGACGCAGCACGCGCCGGCGCTGCTCGCGGACTCCAGACCGCTGGAGGAGTCCTCGAATACGAGCATCCGTTGAGGTGCCACACCCAGGCCGGCCGCGACACGGAGGTAGGGATCGGGGTAGGGCTTGCCGCGCCCGGCCGCGGTCTGATCGACGACGCATTGGAAGTGCCCGGTGAGCCCGAGCGCGGTCAAGACCCGCTGCACCCGGGCCGGCCCGTTACTGGTCGCCAGCCCGAGCGCGACCCCGGCGTTGTGCAGGGCCCGCACCAATGCCACCGCACCAGGTACCGGTGGACAATCGCTGCTCTCCTCGATCGCGCAGGCGTACCGGAAGATTTCGTCCTGCTGCTCGGGCGAGTACTCCGGGAACAGTGCGGCGACGGCGTACCGGCCTTGCCGCCCGTGTACGTAGCGGGACATGTCGGCATCCGAAAGCACCCGCCCGAACCGCTGCGCTGTCGCGCGCCACGCTGACTCGATCGCGGATCTGGTGTCTACGAGCACGCCGTCCATGTCGAACACGACCGCCTGCGCCGTGAAGCACCGCACCGTACGGAGTCTACCGTCGCCGCGCAAGCCGGACTTCCGCGCGCACGAGAGGTCCGGACCGATAGGCTCCAGCCGTGGTCGAGCATTCACATCATGGTCGTCAGATCTTCGTTTTTCAGGTCGAATCCGACGCCGGTAGGCAGGAGGTCGTCTCAATCCTGGGTCCAGACATGGTGTTCGAGCACGGGCTGTGCACCGAGGCGATCCTGGGCACCCTGCGGCCAGACGCCACCGGCGACCAACGAATAACGCCGGAGCGGTTCCGGCGGATCACGTCTGTGGCCTGGAGGGTCTCCGGCGCGGAGCGCAACAACAGGTCGACGGGTACGTCTACCTCATCGACGCGCGCACGCCTCAGCCCGACGGGCAGGTGCCTCCAGTGGACATCATCGGCGCGATCCAGGTCCACACCGCAACGCTCGCTGTCGGGTCCTACCAACACAACCCCAACCACCGGTTGCTGACCGACAACGGGTTCTTCGGGCTCCCACCCGAGCTGGAGGCCATCCTGCAGGCCGACCTCCGCTTACGCTGCGCACAACCACGCTGACCGGTGTCACGACGCTCCTGCTCGCCGCGCGAGATGGACCATGATGTCGGCGGCAATCTCCACGGTCTCGGGCAGGACACGCAGGATCTCACCGAAGACCTGTTCCTGCTCCCTGATCGGCAACGCGAGATAGGCGGAGATGGTCGAGAGCTGGCCGACGTAGTCGCGAGCGCTCATTGTCAACCGCCGCTCGACCACGGTCTGCTGGACATCGGTGAACCACTCAGACCGCAGAAGCTCCGTACCCGGCCACTGCATGTCGTGTTCCGGGGGCGTACCGTCTGGCGACGGGATCTCGTCGCTGTCCAGGAAGGGTGCCCGCGCCGCGCGAACAGCTTCCTCCACAGCCGGGTCCGCCAACCGGACGGGTCCGCCGAACGAGGCGAACACGCCACCCGGCTTGAGCAGCGCGGCGGCTCGCGACCACCGACCCGCCGGGTTCGTCCAGTGCAGCGCCGCCGCCGCGTAAACCAGTTCGTAGGTCTCGCCCGGCGGTAGGTCCTCGAACGCGGCCTGGACGGTCGTGACGTTCGCTGGCACGTGCCTGCGCAGTTCGGCGAGCATGGCTGCGTCCGGGTCGGTCGCGGTGACCGCGACGGCCCGCTGCGCGAGTACCCGGGTTGCTTTGCCTGTCCCAGCGCCGATCTCGAGGGCGGTCCGAACCGGCCGTCCCGCATACGCCATCACGATGTCGAAGAGCCGTGCGGGGTACCCGGGCCGGAACCGTTCGTAGGCTTCTGCCACCGATCCGAAGCTGAGCGCGCGACCAGTCATACGCGCATCCTGACACGGCCTGCGCCCGCAGTGGGGGTACGAACCGAATGGTCGCAAGCGCGTCACGTCGCGGCAACGGAAATCGGTTGAGCCGGTGTGTTGGAACGGGCACGCTCGCGATCGTGGCCCAGATCGTTCTCCGGACTTCCCGGATTCAGCTCCTGCCGCTGCGCGACGATCACCTGGAGTTCGAGATTGAACTCGACGCGGATCCGGAGGTCATGCGCTACCTGGGCCGGCCCCGACAGCGTGCGGAGGTGGAGCAGGCGCATCAGCGGCGGCTGGCCGCCGCGTCGCGGGTTGCGGGACTCGGCTTCTGGGTGGGTCTGGTCGACGGGATTTTCGTCGGCTGGTGGATTCTGGAGCCGCCGCATCGTGCCGATCAGGGTCCGGCCGACGGTCAAGCGGAGTTGGGCTACCGGCTGCTGCGCCGGTACTGGCGCCGGGGGCTGGCCAGCGAAGGCGCGCGTGAGCTTGTCCGGTACGGCTTCGAAGACCTTGGCCTGCACCGGATCTTCGCCGAGACGATGGCGGTGAACCTGCCGTCACGGGCGACGATGACGTCTGTCGGATTGACCTACGTGCGCACATTCCATCTCGACTTCGACGACCCGTTGCCCGGCAGCCAGCAGGGTGAGGTCGAGTACGCGATCACCCGCGAACAATGGCTGGCCAACCGTGTACCGGTGGGTACGGTCGAGAATGGCGGGAGCGTACGGCTGCGGAAGATCAAGCGCCCCGGTGGCGCATTCTGGTTCGATCTCCAGCAGGTCCTCCAGGACAGTGATGGGACATGGCTACGGGGCCGGGTCGGTGCTTCCTGGGGTGCTCCACATGAGCGTGGCACGCTGTCGGTGCCTGTCCTGGCGCTGTTGGCGGCAGGCCGTCCGTGGGTAGCGTGGTGGGTCGACGACCCTGCTGATCCGCGGCTTGTGATCGACGTATGCCTCCCGCCGGAGGTCACCGAGGCGGGTTGGCAGTATGTCGATCTCGAATTGGATCCGGTGCTACACCGGCGCGATTCGCGTGTCGAGATCGAAGACTGGGCAGAGTACGAACAGGCGCGCCGCGACGGCTGGATGAGCGCCGATGACGCCAAGCTCGCACGGCTCACCGCCGAGGATCGTGCCGAGGAACTGCGAATTCGGGCCGAGCCCTGGCAGGAACGCGGTTGGCGGATGGTGCGGCAGCTCTGAAGAATCGCGCGCAATCGAGTTTGCGAACAATAGTGTCTCCCGTTATCCAGGTTCTATATTTATATACCGCCTCCATATTAGTGACATCGGTCACTGCAAAGGGGTGGCATGCATTCATTTTCCCCGACATACTCAATTCATGGCCGCCGCCAATGGTCGGGTAGGCAATCTCCCGCACATGTTCGATGTGGGCCATCCACCTATCAGATGGAGGTATTCGAATGGGGCTCAAGGACCTGGCTGCCCAGCTGAACAACGGCAACGAGAACAACGTCAACGAGGTGCCGGAGAACAACAACCGCGCCGTCGAGCTGAACCTCGCGGACGACGCCTTCGACGCGCCGATGATGATCATGAACCAGATCCACGAGGCGTAACCGTTCACCCACAAGGTAACGCGGGTGGTTCCCGGTGCCCTGCCGGGAGCCACCCGATCGGTGAGGAGGGAGAGGGCATGGACTCGCCGGCCAAGGCCGTCGAAGCGGTCATCGAACGCGTCACGGCGCCCGGTGGCTGCTGGGGCACGGACATTCACATCGAACGCGGCGCCTTCGACCCGGCGAAGCTCCCGACCGAGCAGGAACTCGACCGGATGTTCGACGTCAGCCTGCTGGCGTGGCCGTACATCTCGGTGCTGCGGGAAGGCAGCGTGCCGGACGTCAAGGCATACACCAGGACCCGCAACGTCATCGGGCACCCCCGCGAGGGATTCGTGGACGGTACGGCGGTGCGCAAGCTCATGGCCCAGGGCGGCACCGTGAAGCTGAACCGGATGTCGGACTGGTGCCGGCCGGTTCGGGCCCTGAAGGACGTGGTGGAGGCGAAGTTGCCGGTCGCCGTGTCCACGTACGGGTTCCTCACGCCCGCGGGCAGCCAGGGCATGCTGCCCCACCGGGACGCGAGCCACGTGCTGGTACTACAGCTCAGCCACCGGAAGAACTGGGAGCTGTTCGCCCATCCCGGCGAGGTACGCGGCACCGCCGGCCTGGACGTCGACCCCCACGACGGACCGACACACCGCTTCACTCTCGACGCGGGCGACCTGCTGTACCTGCCGCACGGCTGGCCCCACCTCGCGCGTACGCCGGACGAGTCGTCCCTGCACCTCACGCTCACGCTGACCGAGCCCACCGCCGAGGATCTGCTGCAAGGGGTCCTGGACCTGACCGCGCGGGCGCACGCCGGCCTCTACCGGCACTACCACGAACTCGACGTGCCCGAGCGCGCCGGGCGGGTCGCCGACCTGCTCGCGCGGGCCGAGGAGATCGAGGAGGGCGCGCTGTGCGAGGCGGCGCTCTCGTCCATGCGCAAGATGCACGGCTGACACATCGGGACGGTGAAGTAATGCAGCGCAGGATACAACTCGAAGACCTCGTCGGGGACACCAGGAAGTTCTTCGCCGAGACATGGCGGCGCAGGCCGCTGGTGCATCACGGCTCCGCCGCCATCACGTCGCTCATCTCGGAGGCCGAGATCTGGGACACCGTCGACTGTGGACTGCTCATGCGACCGTACTTCGTGGCGTTCAACGAGGGTGTGCGCAGCGCGCTTTCGGAGATCACCACGGCCCGCCAGGTGGTCGGGCACAAGGTACCGGGTTTCGTGAACCCGGAGCAGGTCAAGCAGGACTTCGCCGACGGCGGCACGTTCAAGCTCAACCAGCCCGAGCACTGGCACCCCGTCTTCCACGATCTGGTCGAGTCGCTGGGCGAGCAGATCGACGCGGAACTGGAGACATACGTCTTCCTCAGCCCGCCCGACCGCAAGGCGATCGAGACCCACATGGATGGCTCGCACGTGTTCGTGTTGCAGGTGGCTGGCAGCAAGGACTGGACGGTCGGGCTGCTCGACGCGGAGAGTCTGTCCATATCGGACCGTTACCGGGGACGGGCGCTGACCCGCGACACCACGTTGCAGGTCACCCTGCACCCAGGCGATGTGCTCTACATGCCGCACGGCTCGCCGCACCACGCGGTGGCCCGCGGCGGCAACTCGATCCACGTCGCGGTGACGGTCGAGGAACCCACGCCGGCCGACCTGGCCGAGGTCATGCTCGCCGAGGCGGTCAGCGACCCGGCGTTCGCCGCGATCGACGGTGGGGCCTACCGGCGCACGCCGGCCGAGAACGCCGCCCTGGTACGGTCGCTGGTCGCGCGGGTGGCGTCCGGTATCGACCCGTCCGCTACCGCGCGCAAGACGCTCGACCTGCGTCGCAGCCACTGGAAGTGACGCCGTGGGCGACTCGGCGGAGATGTGGTCCGGGTACGCGCGGGCGGTGCCGTGGAACGTCCGGGTCGAGGACGCGTCGCGGGACCGGGTTCTGGCGAGCGCCACGGTACTTCGCGGCGGCGAGCCCGTGCGTGCCCACCTGGTGTACGAGAACCACGGCGGCTACGGGCTCGTGTCGAGCTGGACCGGTAGCACTTTCGCGCGGTGGACGCGCGACGGCGGCATCGTCGAGATGGGCGCCGCCGGTACCGGCCGTCAGCAGGTCAGGTGCAGGGCGACCGGGAACACGACAAGCGTCATCGCGGAGGTCGAGGCGGGCGGCTACCACGCGTACGCCGCGGCGAGCGGCTGGCTTGCCTGGCTGGTACCCCGCCGGGAGGGCGGGTACGGATGCGTCGCCCGTGGCCAGCAACGACTGGCCGACCTGCGCCGCGGCATCACCGGGTGGCGTGGTCATGCGCTGAACGTCCACAACGGACACCGTCTCGTCATCGCTCCGCAGACGGCCGGCGCGCAGCTCGTGCCGGAGCCTCCATCGATCGCAGCGGGTCGCGCCGCATTCACCATCTCGCGGCCCGACGGGCACGCACGCCACCACAGTGGTCTGTTGCTTGTGGACCTGGCGACCGGGTGGCGTCGCGAGGTGTGGAGCGAGGCGCACGACCTGCACGGTCCGGTGCTGCACCCGGACCGGCCGGCCGGTGCCTGCGTCGCCTCGACGCGGCTGCACGACGCCGATACGCCGCTGACCCACCTGGTCCAGACCTGGACGATGGACGGCGCGCAGCCGCGCGAGAGCGTACACGACGGCCGTGACGCGTGGGCCACACCGCTCGCCTGGGTCGGCGACGCGCTCTACGGGCTGGAGATCCGGTACGGCGTGCAGCGGCTCGTGGCACTCCACGCGGGCCGCCCGGGTGCGGGTGGAACCGGTGACGACTCGGTCTCCAGCGCCGTCGTGGCCGGGTCGACCGCGGTCACGGTGGTGTCCAGCCCGGTGCGCCCGCAGCGGCTCCAGGTGTACGAGCTGGGTAACGGCTCCGCACCTCAGGTGGTCGATGAGGTGCCGCGACCCGACCTGGCGTACAGGGGCAGCCGGCGGGTGTTCAGCGTACCGGGCCGGCGGTCGGTGCACCCGGTCGCCACGCGGACCGTCCGTCCAGAAGGGACGGAGGCGGGTGGGGTGGTCGTGCTGTTGCACGGTGGCCCGACGATGTCGTGGTCGGACTGGAGCTGGCGGTGGAACCCGCTGCCCTTCGTCGCCCGCGGGTACGCCACGGTGCTGGTCGACCCGGCCGGCTCGGCTGGCTTCGGTACCGCGTCCCTGCGGCAGGCGTGGCGTAGCTGGCGGCACGGCATTGTGGACAGTGCGCTCGCGGCACTGCGCGAGACCCTACGGCGGGAGCGGCTGGAGGGCCTGCCGCTCGCGTTGATGGGCGGCAGCTTCGGCGGCTACCTTGCCGTGGCGCTGGCCTCCTGCCTGCCGGTCGACGTGGTGGTGGGTCACGCCGTGCCGTTCCGCCCGTCGAGTGTGTCCCTGACGTCGGACGCGTACTGGTCGTGGGTCCGCGAGTGGGTGGACGGTGGCGCCGACGGCGTACCCCGGCCGGACGAGGACGACATCGACCTGACCGCCCTGCCCCTGGGTACCCGTTACCTCTTCAGCCACGGCATGATGGATGACCTCGTCCCGCACCACGAGACGGTACGCGCGACGCGTCTGCTCCGCTCGTACGGCGCCGAATGCGACATGGCGCTGCTACCGTCCTCGGGCCACGCGCTCACGGCCGTGGCGGAGATCGAGCCGTGGTTGGACTGGGCCTTGACGAGGACAGAGGAGGGTTTCCGGCGATGATCGTGCGTCATGGCGATTTGACATTCCGGCCGGCGACGGTCGAGGACATCGACCTGTTCGAGGACGAGTTCGGAGGAGTGGACGGTGCGGGGCCGCACCAGTGGTTCGGGTTCACCTCGTTCCGCGGTGTGCGTGCGGAGGTCGAGTCACGCGGGCTGCTGGGCGGTACCGAGAACATGGCGGTCATCGTCAAGGACGGTGCCGTCTGTGGACGGGTCGAGTGGCTGGCGCGGTACTGGGGACGGCGGGACACCTCGCTCTGCTGGGAGATCGCCATCGGGATCCTGCCCGGCTACCGGGGACAGGGCATCGGTACCGCGAGCCAGCAGTGGCTGGTCGACTACCTGTTCCAACACACCAGGGTGGAGCGGGTCCAGGCCACCACCGACCCTGACAACGCGGCCGAGCGTACCTGCCTGGAGCGCGCCGGTCTCCAGTTCGAGGGCCGGGTACGCCGCGCACAATGGCGGCAGGGTGCCTGGCACGACCAGCTTCTGTACTCGATCCTGCGGGACGAATGGTCCGGGAGGTCCTCGTGAGCACGCAAACAGTCGAGCGCGTCGGTCTGCGCCAGGCGCTCGACGTCGCCTGGGCGAACCGGTCGGCGCGCGCCCTGATGCTCGTCCACGCGGTGGACTGTGTCGGCAACGGCATCTACTTCGCGACGTTCGCGCTCTACCTCAACCGCCACCTGCACCTCGGCCCGGCCGTCGTCGGCGCGCTGCTGGCCGCGGGCAGTTTCGTCGGACTCTTCGCCAGCCTGCTGGTCGGCAGGTGGGCCGACCGCAGGTCGCCACGCCAGATCCTCACCGTGCTGTTGTCTGCGCTCGGTCTGAGCTTTGTCGCATTGCCGCTGCGCTCCAGCGTGCTCTGGGTCGGTGCCTTCTGCGTCGTCAGTAGCGTCCTGCACATCTGCTGCCCGGCGCCGTTCGTGTCGTTGATCGGGCAGAGCTTCCAGCCGAGGTACCGGCAGGCGGGCCGCTCGCTCATCCGGTCCGTCGGCAACATCTCCATGGCCGCGGGGTCCGCGGTCGCGGCCGTCGGCCTTTCCGTGAACATGCAGGCATTCCTGCCGATCAGTCCGGTGCTGGACGGTCTGACCTTCCTGGCCGCCGCGGCACTGCTGCGGTTGGTGACGGTGGGCGCCGCCGCGCCGCCGCCGTCGCAAGCGACGCGGAGCGACCCGAGGCACGCGCTGCGGCAGCGCGGCATGGCCGGGTTCGTCGCGGCCACCGCTGTGATGGGCCTGCACTCGACCCTGCTGGCCACCGGCGTGCCATTGTGGATTTCGTACTCGCACGCCATGCCGGGCTGGTCGATCCCGGTGCTCATCGGGCTCAACACGCTGCTGGTCTTCGCGTTCCAGGTCAGCGCGTCGCAACGGGCCGGGGCGAGCTTCGGCGCGGCACTGCGCTGGTCGCGTCTTGCCGCATTGAGCATCGCCGGTGGCGCGTTGCTCATCTTCTTCGGCGGGCGCGGCACGCTGGCATGGCTGCTCATCGTCGTAGCGTTTGTACTTTTCACGCTCGCCGAGCTGTGGCAGAACGGCTCGTTCTTCCACTTCTCGTTCGCCATCGCGACGGATTCGCAGCGCGCCGAGTACGCGTCGGCTCTGCACGTGTCGCAGGTGCTGGAGAGCACACTCGGCCCGCTGCTGGTGGGTGTCGCCATGGCTGGCCTCGACGCCGGCGCCTGGCCGATCATCTGCGGGCTCATGGCGGTGAGCGCGCTCGCGTATCCCGCCGTCGGTGCGCGGGTGCGGTACCTGTTCCCGGAAGAGCCGTCGTGATTCACCGGTCGGCGCGGGAGGATGAGCCCGGTCCGTTCCCGGCCGAGGTGCTGGTGCGGGACCTGCGGGCGCTCGGGTTGGGCGAGGGCGACACCGTGCTGTGTCACGTGGCGCTGTCGAAGCTCGGCTGGCTGATCGGTGGGCGGGTCGCGCTGCTGCAAGCGATCCGCGAGGTCGTCGGTGGCCTGGGCACCATCGTGGTACCCGCCTTCACCACATACCTTGTCGACCCGGCGGACTGGCGGGCCCGTGCCGTACCGGCGCAGTGGTGGGCGGAGGTACGCGCCGCCATGCCCGTGTTCGATCCCGATCTGCACAGTTGCCAGCCCGGTCTGGGTACCTTCCCGGAGGTTGTCCGAGCGCACCGGTGCAGCCGCCGGTCCTGGCACCCGGTGTACTCTTTCGCGGCTCTCGGCCACCGGGCCACCGCACTGACGGGCAATCTCAGCCTGGACTACGCGCTGGGTCGTGAAGGCGTGCTCGGCCGGCTGGTGGACGCGGGCGTGAAGGTGCTGGCGCTCGGCCTACCCTGGTGGCGCCGTTGCACGCTGTTCCACCTCGCCGAGTCCGTCGCGCCGTTCCCCGGCCGGCGGGCGCAACTGGTGAATGTCCGGGTACCCGACGGAGCGGGTCCCGGTGCCCGGTGGGTGCGCACCCAGCAACTGGTCCTGCACGATGGTGACTTCGCTGAAATGGGCGCGGGCATCCGGGTCGCCGCCCGCACCGGCACTGTCGCAGCGGGGGAAGCCACGCTGGTGGACGGTGCCGAGGTCGTTTCGCGGTCGGCCCAGTGGCTCATGTGCCACCGGGACTGGCGCACCATCGACTGGACCCGTTACGGGTTCGCGACGGTACCGGCGCCGTCCTGCCCGGTCTGACCGCTCTGCCTATGTGCGTCAGAGTCGTGGCGGAGCGCGTTCTCGTAGGCGTCCAGCACCAGGCCGTGGAAGTGGTGTACGCCGTGTTCGGACAGGCCGGGCCGTTGGGGGTCATAGACGATGCGGCCCTGGTCGAAGGCGGGTGTTGCCATGCCCCGCTGGACGCTTTCGACGATGGCGATGTCCTGCTGCTGGAGGACGTCGTCGATGTACCGCACGGCTTCGGCCTCGGCGGGATCGAGCCGGTCGGTCTCGAAGAAGAAGTCCCAGGTCTCCAGAGAACGGTCGGGTCCGGCGGGGATGACCTGGAGCACCATGAAGTTGCCGCGGCCCGGGTAGCGCAGCAGGCAGGTGTTGGGCCACAGCCACCAGACGGCGTGCTGGGTGACGGTGGCGGTGGAGACGTCGTAGGCGGGATTCGGGTGCGTGCTGGCCCGGGCGAAGTGGCTGGACCAGATCCCGTGGGTGCGTACCTGGTAGGTGGCCATGTCGATCAGCGCCACGAACTCGGGGTGGGCGATGTGGCAGTGGTAGCACTCCAGGAAATTGTCGATGACGTTTTTCCAGTTGGATCGGATGTCGTAGGTCAGCCGCCGGGCGAAGGTGAGGTCCGGGACGTCCGGGGCCCAGCGGGTGATCTCGGCCGCCAGGTCCGGCGCCTGCTCCGCCAGCGGCCGGGCGCCAGGGTCGAGGTTGACATAGACGAACCCGCAGAACTCCTCGACCTGGATGCGGTCGAGGCAGATCCGTGACGTATCGAAGCCGGGCAACTGGTTGGTGTAACGGGCTGAGCGCAGCGTGCCGTCGAGGTCGTACACCCAGGCATGGTAGGGGCAGACGATGGTGGCGGTTGTTCCCGCACCGGTCATGAGTTCGTGTGCCCGGTGCTTGCAGACGTTGTAGAACGCCCGCAGCCGTCCCGACCGGTCCCGTACGGCGGCGATCGGCATGCCCGCCACCGTCGCCGCGATGTAGTTGCCCGGCGCCCGGAGCTGTTCCACGTGGCAGAGCCACTGCCAGGTCCGGCCGAAGATGGCCCGCTGTTCCACGTCCAGCCATGTCGGGTCGGTGTACGCGGCTGCCCGCAGGGACATCGACCGCGCCGGGTCCGGGTGGTACCCGGCCCCGATGTGCCTGGCGTCCTGCTTGCTCACCGCCGTCATACAGACCAGGATAGATGCCACTGTACGAGGACCGGATCCTCGACGCCGTCCTCACGCTCCTGCCGGCGCGAGGAATCTCCGGCGTCAGCATCCGTGCCGTGGCCCGGGAGGCCGGAGTCGCGCTCGGGCTGGTCGGTTACCGCTACCGCGACAAGGTCGGCCTGATCACCGCGGCGCTGCAACGGATCGAGGACCCGGTCATCCTCGTTGTGTACCGCGTTCCGGTCGACGCCGATACCGAATTTCGTAATCCACGCGCGGCCGCATCCGGATGTTGCCGCGCGGTACGACTGGAGGTTAGTCGGGCGGCTGCGCCAGCCGTTCCAGTCGGGTCCAGCGGGCCCAGCCGCGCTCGCGCATCAGGTCCATGAGCCGCTTCACCCGCGGGTCGGCCTCGACGCCAAGTGCGTCCAGAAGGTCGAACGGGAGATCGTCCTGCGCAGCCTCGTCGAGGTTGAGCCCGGCGCCGGAGGTGTACGCCTGCTCAGCCAGATCGGCCATGATGTCAGCGGCTTCCTCCAGACGCGGGTCGTCGCCCGCGTCGTCGCTCTCGAAGATCTCCGACAGGACCCGATAGAGTCGAACGAGTCGCGGGTCTTCGAGTTCCGTGAGTTTCCCGCGTACCATCTCGCGGATGTGATCGGGCCAGCGAGCCGCAACGAGAATCCAGCCGTCCCGCTCGCCGGCCACCATCCGCTCTGATACTCCGATCTCCCGGAGCCGATCGAGATAGGCGACCACCTCCGGTGGGAGGGCCAGGCTGTCTCCGGCGGCGAGTTGCGCGATCTGTTTGCGGCTGGTTTCCAGTCGTTCGATTTCGTCGCGGAGGTGGTTGTCGATCCGGTGGATCGCGTCGGCGAAGGTCGGTGCGTCGGCGTCGAGCATCTGACGAATCTGGGACAGCGGCACGCCGGCGTTGGCGAGGGTGCGGATTCTGATGAGGGACACGACGGCGGTCGCGCTGTACCGCCGGTAGCCCGAGGCATCCCGTTGCGGCTCGGGCAGGAGTCCGATCTGGTGGTAGTGCCGTACCGCCCGCACCGTGACGCCGGCATAGGCCGCCAGTTGGCTGATCGTCAGCATGCCCTGATCCTGCCTCAACTCGTTCCGGTTGAGGCCGGCTCAGGAGATCCGGCGGCGGTAGGTGAGGGTGGCGAACAGGTAGCCCACGGCGAGGATGGCGACACACCAGGCCAGTGCGGTCCAGATGCCGGTACCGACCGGTTGCTGGGTGAACAGGTCCCGGATCGCGTTGACGATGGCGGTCACCGGCTGGTGTTCGGCGAAGGCGCGTACCGGGCCGGGCATGGTGCGGGTGGGTACGAACGCGGAGCTGATGAATGGCAGGAAGATCAGCGGGTAGGAGAACGCGCCCGCGCCGTCGACGCTTGTCGCGGTGAGGCCGGGGATGACCGCGATCCAGGTCAGGGCGAGCGTGAACAGGAGGAGGATGCTGGCGACCGCGAGCCAGGCCAGCACGCCGGCGCCGGAGCGGAAGCCGATGAGCAGGGCGACACCGACGACGAGTACGAGCGAGATCACGTTGGCGAGTAGCGAGGTCAGTACGTGCGCCCAGAGCACGCCCGAGCGGGCTATCGGCATGGACTGGAAGCGCTCGAAGATCCCACCGCGGACGTCGGTGAAGAGGCGGAACGCGGTGTAGGAGATGCCCGACGCGATGGTGATGAGCAGGATGCCGGGCAGCATGTAGTTCACATACGACACCGACCCGGTATTGATCGCGCCGCCGAGCACGTACACGAAAAGCAGCATGATGGCGATGGGTGTGATCGCGGTCGTGATGATGGTGTCTACGCTGCGGGTGACGTGGCGCATTGTGCGTCCGGTGAGCACGGCGGTGTCGCCCACGAAATGTGTGGCCATCGGCTTCCTTACTTCTTGTTCGGCAGAGTCGTGCGGTCGCGAGAGTCGGCGTGGCCGACGACCGCGAAGAAGACGTCTTCGAGGGTGGGCTGCTTTTCGACGTATTCGACCGTGGCGGGTGGCAGCAGTTGTTTGAGGTCGGCCAGGGTGCCGTCGACGATGATCCGGCCATTGTGGAGGATCGCGATCCGGTCGGCGAGTTGTTCGGCCTCGTCCAGGTACTGGGTGGTCAGCAGCACGGTCGTGCCGTCCTCGGCGAGCTGCTTGATGGTCTGCCACACCTCAAGGCGAGCCTGCGGGTCCAGCCCGGCGGTCGGTTCGTCGAGGAAGATGACTGGCGGGTTCCCGATCAGACTCATCGCGATGTCCAGCCGGCGGCGCATACCTCCGGAGTATGTCGCGACCCGCCGGCTGCCGGCCTCGGTCAACGCGAAGCGTCGCAACAGGTCATCCGCGATCGCGCCCGGCCCGGTGAGGTGCCTGAGCCGGGCGACCAGGACGAGGTTCTCCCGGCCGCTGAGGATCTCGTCGACCGCGGCGAACTGCCCGGTCAGACTGATGGACCCGCGCACGGCGGCGGCCTGCGTCGCGGCGTCGAAGCCGTTGACCCGGACGGTCCCGGTATCGGCCTTCAGCAGCGTGGACAGGATCTTCACCACCGTGGTCTTGCCCGCACCGTTCGAGCCGAGCAGGGCGAAGATGCTGCCCCGCGCCGCCTCGAAGTCCACGCCGCGCAGCACGCGCAGTTCCTTGTACGACTTCTCCAGGCCCTGCACCTGGATCGCAGGCCCCGGGGCCTGTCCGGTTGCTGGCGGGATGTTCATGACCGCCAGCATGGAGGGTTGACGCTGCGTCAAGGTCAAGCCTGTCGTCGTCGATCGCACCCCTGCGGTGGTCGGCAGGCCAGTTACCGGAGGGTGGCGCCGTCCTGCGGCGATGTTGGGGAACGCCGGCGCGGTTCAGGGGCTGGCCAGTTGGTCGCGGCGACGGATGAGGTGCGCCGTCTCGGCGGTGTTACCGGCCAGTTCGATGGCCCGGTCGTACGCCGCCCGCGACTGCTCGCTGTGACCCAGCCGGCGCAGCAGGTCGGCGCGGGCGGCGTGGTATGCGTGGTAGCCCTCCAGCGGCAGACCGTCCACCTGCGCGAGGGCGACCTGCGGGCCGTCGACTTCGGCGACCGCGATCGCCCGGTTGAGCCGCACGATCGGGGAGGGGTCGAGGCGGACCAGTTGGTCGTAGAGCGCGACGACCTGCGACCAGTCGGTGTCTCGGATGTCGCGGGCGTCCGTGTGGACAGCGTTGATCGCGGCGAGGATCTGGTAGCGCCCCGGCGCCTGGCCGGCGGCGAGGCGCGCGCGGACCAGGGCGTGACCCTCGGCGATCAGCCCCCGGTCCCAGGCGCCGCGGTCCTGCTCGCCCAGGATGACGAGCTCGCCGGTGGCCGACACCCGCGCGGCCCGGCGGGCCTGCGTCAGCAGCATCAGCGCCAGCAGTCCGGCGGCCTCGCCGTCCGCGGGCAGGAGGGCATGGACCAGGCGGGTCAGCCGGATCGCTTCGTCGGTCAGGTCGCCGCGGATCGGCTCCTTGTCGGGGTTGGAGGCGAGGTAGCCCTCGTTGAAGATCAGGAACAGGACGGTGAGGACCCCGGTGACCCGAGCCGGGAGGTCCGCACGCAACGGCACGCCATACGGGATCCTCGCCGCCTTGATCTTCGCCTTCGCGCGGGTGATCCGCCGGCTCATGGCGGCCTCCTCGACCAGGAACGCGCTGGCGATCTCGGCCACGGTCAGCCCGCCGACCATCCGCAGGGTCAGCGCGATCCGCGCCTCCATGGCCAGCGCGGGGTGGCAGCAGGTGAATACGAGGCGCAGCCGGTCGTCGTCGATGGCGCCCAGCGGCTGCGGGGTGTCGAAAAGCATCAGCGCCTCCCGGTGCTTGTCCTCGCGCCTGGCCTCGCGCCGTAGCCGGTCGATGGCCTTGCGGTGAGCGGTGGTGGTCAACCACGCGCCGGGATTCGGCGGGACGCCGTCGACCGGCCAGCGTTCGACCGCGGACGCGAACGCTTCGGCGGCCATGTCCTCGGCGATGTCGAGGTCCCCGATGCGCCTGGCCAGAGTCGCGACCACCCGGGCCCACTCCTCGCGGTGGACCCCGGCGATCACCGTACTGACGTCGGTCATTCGCTCAGCAGCGGCCGCAGCTCGACCCTCCGATTGCAGTGCTTCGACCCCAGGCCGGCGAGCCGCAGCGCCACGTCGAGGTGCGGTGCCTCGATGATCCAGAAGCCGACAATGTGCTCCTTCGACTCCAGGTAGGGTCCGTCGGTGAACACCGGCTCCCCGTCGCGGCCATCCACCACGGTGGCCGTGCTGGGCGACGCGAGGCCCGCGGCGAACACCCAGTGCCCGTCGGCCTGGAGCTGCTCGTTGAATACATCGATCGCGGCCATCTCCGCCGGCGTGGCCAGTTCGCCCGTCTCGTGGAGCACGGATATCAGGTACTGCGCCATGGGAATCATCTCCTGTGGTCGTCCGGCCGCCTCTCGGGCCGCCTCTCACCCCCGCTACGAACGCCGCCGCCCCGATCCGACACACTTCTTCGAAGATTTCGTACGCGGCGCGGCACGGCGGGCGACAGGACGCGTGGGCGGGAGTATCTGTGCCGATCCGCAACCCCGATGCTATCGGCGTGCTGCCCGAACCTCCGCCACCACGGCGGGGCCGGACGGCGGAAGTCCGTGAGAAGGTTCTCCCGGTGATCCAGGAGGCCCGGGACGCCGGAGTGTGGGTTCTCAGCGCCGGCCTGGAAAGCCAGAGGGCGAGCATCGTGGCTGTTCTGGAACTGCCCTCGGGCACCAGGTGCAGGCTAGGACGGTGTCCCCAACAGGCACCCAGGGCGCCGGGCGCGCTTCGTCGACTCGCTGGAGCCTACGCAGACTGGCGCCAGGCGTGGATACTGGCCGGGTGCCGCGATACACCGTCCTCGTGCAGCGCGTCGGCGCGCAACGCTGGTTCGCCGCCGTCGGCCGCCGGTTGGCTCCGCTGGACCGCCGGGTGTACCAGTTGACCAAGGGCCGCTGGTCGGTGATCGGCCGGCACGGGCTGCCGTCGCTGCTGATCACCACGACGGGCCGCAGGTCCGGCCTGCCCCGCACCCAGCCGCTGCTGTACGCCACCGACGGCGACGGGTACGTCGTGGTCGGTTCGAACTGGGGTCAGGCCCACCACCCGGCGTGGTCGGCGAACCTGCTCGCGCGGCCGACCGCCCAGGTGACCCTCGGCGATCGCGAGTTCGAGGTCCGCGCCACGCTCACGACCGGCGCCGAGCGGGACCGGCTCTGGGTGCTGGTGCAGCGGATCTGGCCCGGCTACGCGGCGTACGCCGAACGTGCCGACGGCCGGCAGATCCGGATCTTCCGGCTGACACCCGTGCGCTGACACCGGTACCGCCGCTGGTGTCACGCTGCCCAGTGGGGCCCGCAGCGCCGTGCCGCCTGGCTGCGCGCTGGCCTGTCTGGGGGAAATCCCCCAGCGGAAGACGGCCGTCAGCCGGGTCCTCCCCGGTCGGCCTCGTGGCTAGCGTGATCTTCCGTAGGACACCAATGACGGAAGGAGGTCGGGTGATCGAGGCCCGGCAACTCACGAGGCGGTACGGACCGACGGTCGCGGTCGACACGCTCACCTTCGACGTACGGCCGGGAAGCGTCACCGCACTTCCTGTCGGCGGGGGGCGGGCTCAGTGTGATGTGCCTGTACGCCGTGATCGCCCTGGCGGTCGGCGGATGGTCGCTGGCTCGGCGAGACACGCGAGAGAAGGCAGGGCGGGGAGGAGAATGGCGGCATGGGCCTTCCGGTGACCACGCCGACCGTGGACCCGTCGCCGGGCGGCCAGGCGCGGGTCGCGAGCCCGTGGGCGCTCGCCCGTGCGGCGGTCGTGGCGCCGTTCACCCGGCGTCAGGCCCGCGAGCTGTTGTTCTGCCTGGCCGGGCTGCCCTTCGCCGTGGTCAACCCGCTGGGGTTCTTCGTTCTCGCGGTAGACCTGATCTGGTTGGTGGCTGACACCGGGCGGGGCAACCCATCCCCGGCCGGCATGGCCATTGCCGGTATCTGCGTGGGACTGCTGCTTGTGTTGCTGGTGTCGACGGGGGCGGCCCGCAGGCTCGGCTCGCTGCAGCGCATGCTCGCGTCCCGACTGCTCGGCGTGCGAGTCGCGGCGCCGCCTATGCGGCGCGAACCCAGCGCTCGGGCCTGGCCCGGCCCGGGCCCTCGCGACGGGGCCGGCTGGCGGGCCATGGCCTACCTGCTGGCCAAGCTGCCGGTCGGCCTGATCGAGTTGTACGCCGTGTTCTTCTGGGTCGGCGGGCTGGTCAACCTGAGTTATCCGCTGCTGTGGGGGGCGTTCCGCAACCACCCGCCCGGGGTCCGGCTGAGCCCGGTGCCGGTGTACACGCCGTTCGGGCTGTTCGATGAGGGTACGTTCCGCGTCGCGACCCTGCCTGGCGCGTTCGCCGCGGCCGCGGCCGGAGCGGCAATGCTGCTGGCCGCCCCGTGGGTAACCAGGGCCGTCACGTCCGCCGATGCCTGGCTGATCCGAAGCCTGCTCGGGCCCGGGCGGCTGGCGCAGCGGGTCCACGACCTGGAGCTGAGCCGGGCGCTGGCCGTGGACGACTCCGCCGCCCTGCTGCGGCGCCTCGAGCGCAACCTGCACGACGGCGCGCAGATCCGGCTGGCCACGCTGGCCATGAACCTCGGCATGGCCCGCAAGAAGCTCGGCGACAGCGGCGAGGTTCCCGACGCCGCCGCTGTCCGTGAACTGGTCGACGCCGCGCTGCGAGGCGCCAAAGACGCGCTGGGCGAACTGCGCAGCCTGGTCCGGGGGATCCACCCGCCGGTACTCGACAACGGGCTGGCCGACGCCCTCGCTTCGCTGGCCGCCGACAGCGCGATCCCGGTCGAGCTGGAGGTCAGCATCCCGGTCCGGCCCACCCCCGCAATCGAGACCATCGCGTACTTCTGCGCCGCCGAACTGCTGGCCAACGCCGCCAAGCACAGCTTCGCGAACACAATCACCATCCGGGCGGCCGGACAGCTGGACGTGCTGATGCTCAGCGTCGCCGACGACGGTACGGGCGGTGCCGACCCGGCCCGGGGTACCGGCCTGTCCGGACTCACGCAGCGGGTCGCCGTGGTGGACGGACGGCTCACCATCGCGAGCCCGCCCGGCGGCCCAACGAAGATCACCGTCGAACTCCCGCTGCGCGCATGAACGCCCGAGTCGTGATCGCCGAGGACGCGGTCCTTTTCCGGGCGGGACTCACCCGGCTGATCGAAGACCACGGCCACCAGGTGTGCGCTGCCGTGGGCGATGGCGACACGCTGCTGGCCGCGGTGGCAGAGCATCAACCCGACGTCGTGGTGGCCGACATCCGCATGCCGCCGACGCACACCGACGAGGGGCTACGCGCCGCGCTCGAGATCCGCCGCCAACACCCCCGCACCGGGGTACTGGTGCTGTCGCAGTACATCGAGACCAAATACACCGCCCGGCTGCTGGAAGGCAACCCGACCGGCGCCGGGTACCTGCTGAAGGAGCGGGTGGCCGACGTGGCCGAGTTCGCCGACGCGCTGGAGCGGGTCGCCGCCGGCGGCACCGCCCTCGACCCCGAGGTCGTCGGCCAGCTGCTACGCGCCAGCCGCCGCGCCGACGGCCTGGCCGGGCTCACCGCACGCGAGCGCCACGTACTCGCGCTGATGGCGGAGGGGCGTTCGAACGCTGGCATCGCCGGCGCGCTCGTGGTGACCGGTGGAACAGTGGAAAAGCATGTGGCGAGCATCTTCGACAAGCTGGGCCTGCCCCCGGACGAGGCCGACAACCGCCGCGTCCTCGCCGTCCTGCGCTACCTCGGCTCCTAGCTCCGAACAGCCAATCGTGCTCTTGCGGTGACAGGCAACGACCTGATCGTCGAACACGTCATCGAGCTTCGGAGCGACCGATCATCCAGCCATCTGGCAGTACGACTGGTCTCGCGGCGAACAGTCCATTGACCGATGTGATTGGTGGGTTCTAGGCTGGCTCCACTACGAGGCGTGGCTTGTCCGTACCCGACCAACCGGACGCGACGTCCGGCCGTCCTGCATTCCCGGCGGTCGGCGGCGGAAAGCAGGATCTGTGAAGCGGCTCTTGGCACTCGTTGTACCGCTCGTCGTCGGCGTGTCGATCGCGGCACCGGCACACGCATCAGCGACTACAGCCGCCGCGCGACCGTTGGGTGCCGCGCCGAGAGCCGGCTTCGACATCCCGGCCTGCGACCCCGACGATCCCGACTTCGGTACGAACTGTGAGGACGGGGGCGACGACGCCGAAGTACGGGACGCCTACCTCGATGCGCGACAGATACCGGGCGACGTGGCGAGTGCCGGTGACCTCGACGCCGCGGCCCGGCAGGCGGCGGCCATGCCGGAGGACGTCCGCGACCTCGTCCGGCCCGACTGGAGCCTGGTCGGACCGTCCAATGTGGGTGGTCGGGTGACCGACATCGCCCCGGACATGACGCAACCGGGCGTGGTGTACGTCGCGGTGGCGACCTCGGGACTGTGGCGCAGCACCGATGGCGGCGTCAGCATGGTCAAGTCCTGGCCGGACACCTTCCCGCAGGCGCTCGGCGCGGTGGCGGTCGCGCCGAACGGTGATGTGTGGGTCGGTACCGGTGAGGTGAACCCGGGCGGCGGCAGCCTCAGCTATGGTGGTGACGGCGTGTACCGGTCGACCGATCACGGCCGTTCCTGGCGGCATGTCGGTCTGGACGGCCCCGGCACGATCGGTGCCATCCGGTTCGACCCGCGCCACCGGAATGTCGTGTACGTCGCGGCCGGCGGCTCGCTGTTCACACCGGGCGGCACCCGCGGTCTCTACAAGTCGACCGACTACGGCCGGACCTGGCGACGGGTCCTCGCCGGAGTGGACGGTTTCACCGGCGCCACCGACATCGCGATGGACCCCAGCAACCCGGACAGGCTGTTCGTGCCGATGTGGGACCACCACCGGGAGGCGCTGTGCCGCTGCTACACCGGTCCCGGCACCGGCCTGTACCTGACCACCGACGGCGGAGCTTCCTGGACCCGTCTGGGCAACGACCGGATCACGTCATTCACTCCGGGCGACACAATCGGTTTCGCGGCCAGCAACAGCACCACGACGACCGCGCAAGCCCGCATCGCCGTCGCGTTTTCGCCCAACAACCCGCAGCGGGTGTACGTCACCACGGGCAACTGGTCGCAGGCGGAGGCGGGCGCCGGTCAGACCCAGCGCGGTTTCCGCGGCTTCTACCGCTCCGACGACAGCGGAGCCACGTTCCAGACGATGAGCAACGCCGCGCCGGGCGGCGACACCGTATGGACATCGAAGATCTGGGTCGACCCGCAGAACGCCGACCGGTTGTTCATCGCCGGCGTGAACCTGCGGACATCCACCGACGGTGGACAGACCTGGGCCACTGTCGCCGGACTGCACGCCGACCACCACGCCATGGCCTGGGCGCCGGCGGCAGGCCGGGTCTTCGAAGGCAATGATGGCGGCTTCTACTGGTCGACCGGCAACGCGGCCGGCGGGACCTGGACCGAGGCGACGAACGAGCCGTGGACCCAGTTCTACACCGTGGGCGCCAGCGAACAGGACCCCAACCGCCTGGTCGGCGGTGCGCAGGACAATGGCTGCCTGCGGTCGTGGAACTCGGCCGGCCAGGTGACCGGTGCCTGGGGATCCTACGGTGGCTGCGGCGACGGCCTGTACACGGTGATCGACCCGAGCAACCAGAACAACGTGTACGCCTGCTCCCAGTTCGGCAACTGCTCCCGCTCGGTGGACGCGGGCAACAACAGCGCCAGTTTCACCAACGCGACCACCGCCGATCGGCGCAACTGGGAAACACCACTCGTCCTCGATCCGAGCCTGCCGTCCACTGTGTACTACGGTGGAAACGTCCTGAACCGGTCAACGGACCTGGCGGTGAACTTCACCGCGATCAGCCCGAGCCTGAGCAATCCCGCGTCCAACACCGATCCGGCCTACCCGTTCGGCACGCTGACCGCGGTCGGCGTCGCGAAGACCGATCCCCAGGTTGTATACGCCGGTACCGACGACGGCTGGCTGTGGGGCACCCGCGACGCTGGGGCCACCTGGACCCGGTTCACCGACCCGTCGCTGCCGAGCCGTTGGGTCACCCGGGTGACCGTCGATCCGACCGACGCCCGGGTGGCGTACGTGACATACTCAGGGCTGCGCAATGGCGACAACACCGCGCACGTCCTGCGTACCCCCGATGCCGGTGCCCACTGGGTGGACATCAGCGGCAACCTGCCAGCCGCACCGACCCAGGACGTCATCATCGACCCGCGTAACCGCAACCGGATCTTCGTCGCCAGCGACCTCGGGGTGTTCACCGCCGACGTGACTCTGGCGCGGCAGCCGCACCCACTGGTCATCTGGTTCCGGCTCGGCCGTGGCCTGCCGCGAGTGCCGGTCAACGACATCGACTACCAGGCCAGTACCAACACCATCCTCGCGGCCACGTACGGCCGCAGCATCTGGCGCATCCAACTACGCTGACACCCAGCCTGCCCGGCTGGCCACTCCAGGACCGCAACCCGATGGGGTAATTGGGTTGCGGCCTTGGGGCATTCACACGACGTTTGGCGTTGTGGATAGTGAGCTTGTGCAGCGGTTCGTGGAGGACGGTTTCGTCAAGTTGGCGCGTGCGGTGCCGCCTGACATCGCCGATGCCTGCGCCCGTCTCCTGTGGGCCGAGATCGGCGTTGACCGCGATCGCCCGGAAACGTGGACACAGCCGGTCTACTGGGTCGGCGCGATGACCCAGGAGCCGTTCGTTCAAGCGGCGAACACCCCGGTCCTGCGCGACGCCTTCGATGCTCTGGTCGGGCCGGGCCGGTGGGCGCCGCGAGACTCGATGGGTTCTTTCCCGTTGCGGTTCCCGCACCCCGAGGAGCCTGACGATGCCGGCTGGCATATCGAAGGCAGCTACCAACCACCCGGTGAGACCGTCGGGTGGACCAACGTGCACTCCAGCGGTCGAGCGATGCTCATGCTGTTCCTGTTCAGCGAGGTCGACGAGGACAACTCGCCAACCCGCATCAGGATTGGCTCCCACATGGACGTCCCCTCCGTGCTGCGCCCGTACGGCGACGAGGGCGCATCGGCGTTTCAGCTAGGGCCGCAGGTCGACGCCGCCTCGGCGCACCGGCCGGTGGCCCTCGCCACCGGCCGCCCCGGCGACGTGTACCTGTGCCACCCATTCCTCGTCCACGCCGCCCAGCCCCACCACGGCCACAAACCCCGATTCCTGGGACAGCCCCCGCTCTACCCGTCCCGACCCTTCATGAACGGGCCGTTCAACCTCACCGTCGTCGACCGCGAGCCATCACCGATCGGACGAACCATCCGCCAGGCCCTCACCAACTGATTCGTCTCGGCGCCCTGGCGCCCCACTGGGCACCCGTGGTACCGCGCGAAGCTCTCCGCCACCCGCACGGCGGATCACGGGGTCGGCGCGGGTCACGTTGGAATCCGCTGGGACGTGCAGAACGGTACCTTCGCCCCCGTCATCCCCGGGGTGCCTGGACATCCATTTCGGTGACGACGCTTACCGATGTCTGCGGGTACACTGCGCGGATCGGTGCCAGGCTGGCGTTTCGCTCGTTTCGCGACTCGATCCGCATCCCCTGGGATGAGCCGGTCCAGGGTGGACAGGAACGCCCACTGGTCCTCATACGGTTCCAGCGTCGCGAGGTCGAGGAAGAGAAGTCAGTCCATCTCTGCGGCGGCGCCCTGCAACGGCGCGGCGATGAGGTTGCCGAAGCCGCCGTCGGGCAGCACGTCCTGGTTGGGGAACAGCCGGTCGTAGGACCGTAGGTCCATCGAGCCGCGCAGCACGGTGGCCTCGTGGATCAGGGCGGTACCCACGCTACGGGCTACCACGGCCGGGATCGCGGCGCCGTGTTTTGGCCCCGCAGGTAGAGTCTGCACCTGAAGCATCGACGGGTCACTCTCCTCATGGAGATGCGTAGACAACCGTCGATGCTTCTTTGATCACGGCCTCCCATCACGCCGCCACGCCGACCGGGACTCCTCACATCCACAGGAGTCCGAAAGCCGAGTTGTGTCGCAACTCCATGATCACCGAGGTGGCCACACCTGCCTCACACTCCTCGATGCTCACCCCGCCGTCTCCATCACCGCAGGTCAACACCGCCGCTCACCGACTACGCAATCGCCCTGGCGGTCAGATGGACATCTGCGCGTGTCGGTCATTCGGCTGAGTCAATCCACGAACCGCTGTCGGGAACTTCCGGGAATCTCTCAATTCCCTATTGTTCCCGCGGGACCCGTTTCCGGGGCACCGATGATTGGTCATGGGCAATCTCGGCGGCCGCCTGCTTGTGCTGCAACGTGGTGCACGGCTGCTGAGCTGCTGATTCGTGCACCCCTTCGCCGTCGCCGTGACGCGGAAGCATCCGCCGATGTGGACGCTTCGATCCGTGTGGGTGCGGGCAGCACTGCCGCGATCGCCGATAGGTGGACGAGAGGAGGGGTTGCCGGGCTTGTCGGTGCTCCGTAGTCTTCGACTGCCTGTAGCCGGCGGAGGTAACGGTGATGGGTTCACGGGGGCTATGTTCGCCGGCGGCGTCAGATTTCAGTAACGCATCGACATATACAAATATTGGCGCCGGACATTGCGTGTGGTCGCGGTCTCGTGGTGTGATGTGGCGTCTACCACGTGGCCTAGTTTGCGGTGGGCCGTTGACGTCACGCGGACACGGGACGGGGGCTTCGTGATGCGGACCGGGCGTTGGATTCGTGCTGGCCGGCGGACGGCGGTCGTGACGGTTGTGTTGCTTGCCCTTATGGCGGCTTTGCCCCAGGGGGTACCGCCGTTGCGGCAGGGCGGTGACGGGTGGCCGCTGTCGTGGTTGTGGAACAGCCTGAGGGCCGCCACTGCGTGGGCGGCTCCGGGTAGCCCCATTCCACCCACTCCGCGACAGGAGTCTGGTTCGGCCAAGGACAGGAGCCACAGCGCCGCGGCCGCAGCGACCCGGGCCCGTGGCGGCGCCGGCCGCGTGCCAGGCAAGGGCAAGGGGCAATTGGCGCCGTACGTGCCGATGGCGCGGAAGTTCACGGTGGGGCGCAGTGCGCCGGCCCGGCGCGGGTTTGATCTGGCGACGAGTGTCCGGGTGGCGTCGAAGTCGTCCGCCACGTCGACGTATTACGACAACGCCGACGGTTCGCACACGCAGCGGTTCGCTCCCGGGCCGGTGAACTACCGTGACGCGGCCGGGCAGTGGCAGCCGATCGACACCGGGTTGCGGGTGGGACCTGACGGGCGGTGGCGGGAGAAGGCGAACTCGCTGTCGGTGAGCCTGGCGGCGGCCGGGGACGACCCGAGCCTCGCGTCACTGGTCGTCAACCCCGGCTCCCGGTCCGCGGCGGTGCAGTCGTTGGCGTATGGCTTGGCTGGCGCGGCGCACGTGGCGGGTCATCAATCGGGTACCGCCGTCACCTACGCCGGCGTGTTGCCCGGCACCGATCTGCGGCTGACCGCGACGCCTGGCGGGTTGAGCGGTGATCTGGTCCTGCACTCGGCATCGGTGGAAACGTCGTGGGTGTTCCCGTTGCAGTTGCAGGGGTTGACCGCGTCCCTGGCGGCGGATGGTTCGGTGGTGCTGCGCGACTCGTCCGGCAAGACGGTCGGCACGATCCCGGCCAGTTACGCGTATGACTCCAGTGTGGACAAGTGGTCGGGGGAGCGGGCGACCACGCACGCGGTCACGTACCAGTTGGTGCCGATGCCGGGCGGCGTGCAGTTGCGGATGAGCCTGGATCCGCAGTGGTTGCGGGATCCGGCGCGCGTGTTCCCGGTGACGGTGGATCCGACGTTCAACGCGTTCGCGGTCTCGACGTACGTGGCGTCTAACACGCCGCCGGTCGATCACTCGCTGGAAGACTTCCTGAAGATCGGGTCGTACGATTCGGGTACGCACTCGGCCAGCTCCTACGTGAGCTTCCCGGGCATGGGTATCGACAACTCGAAGGTGACGGTCTCGGCCGCGCAGCTGGACCTGCGGGTCAACTGGGCCAACGGGTGCCCGACCGCGCAGCGGTTCGACGTGGCGCCGGTGACCAGCGGGTGGACGCCGTCGAGCCTGCGCAGTTATCCGGGTCCGGTGCTGGGTGCCTCGATCGGCAACCTGACGCCGTCGACGCCGAAGGCGTGTGCGAATACCGCGATGGACCCGTCGGTGGGCGACGACGTGGTGGTGCCGCTGTCGGTGGCCACGTTCAACGCGTGGGCGGCGGGGACGAGTCCGGACTTCGGGCTGGGTATCTACGCCTCGACCACGGATGCGCTGCACTGGAAGTTCCTCTCGTCGGGGGCCAACCCGGCTGCGCAGCCGTTGCTGGTGCTGACCTACAGCGGTGTGATGCTGCCGCAGATCATCGGGCAGTACCCGCCGAACGGCACGGCGACCACGACGCTGACGCCAGTGTTGTCGGGGCAGGGCATGATCGACCCGCTGGTGTCGCCGCCCAACCTGGGCGGTGGGCCGCAGTACGAGTACCAGGTGTTCACCAGCGGCGGGGTGAAGATCGCCGATTCGGGTCTGCTGAACGGCGCGTACCAGGTGCCGGCGGGCAAGTTGCAATGGGGCCAGACGTACGTGTGGGAGGTGCAGGCGTACGACGGGGCGAACTACACGCCCAACCCGGTGTGGTACCAGCTGAGCGTGCAGGTACCGCAGCCGGCGATCACCTCGACGCTGGCACAGAACCAGGGGCACGGGTTCGACGGATCGGTGGGCAACTACACCACGTCGGCGACGGATGCGGACGTGTCGACGGTGGGGCCCGCGCTGTCGGTGGTGCGGGACTACAACTCGCGGGACCCGAGAACCACGGGCGGGTTCGGGGCGGCGTGGTCGAGCATTTTCGACGCGCAGGCGGTCGAGCGGTACGACCCGTCGGGTGCGGTGTTGAGTGTGGTGGTGACGTATCCGGACGGCTCCGAGGTCGGGTACGGTCGCAACGCGGACGGGACGTTCACGGCGCCGCAGGGGCGGGCGGCGAAGCTGATCCGGCTGACCACCGGGTACGAGCTGATCGACAAGGCGGACACGACATACACGTTCGCGCAGTCCCTGGGTTCGGGCCGGTACGGCATCAGCTCCGTCGCGGACGCGAACGCCCGCACGGTCACGTTCACCTGGGCGTCGGGTCAGATCTCCACGATCACGTCGGGCGTCTCCGGCCGGGCGCTGCACCTGGCCTGGGCGACACCGAGCGGGACGGGTACCGCGCACATCGCCACGGTGGCAACCGATCCGGCGGTCACCGGCCAGGCGGGCACCGCGCTCACGTGGACGTACAACTACTCCGGTGACCGGTTGACGTCGGTGTGCCCGCCCGGAACCACCACCAACTGCACGGGGTACGGGTACACCACCGGATCGCCGTACTACACACAGGTGATGGACCAGAGCCCGCAGTCGTACTGGCCGCTGGCGGAGGCGTCGGGCAACACGGCGGCCAGCGCGGTGCTGACCAACGAGGGCGGGGACACGGGCACCTACGCCAACGTGACCCTCGCCAACACGGCGTCCCCGTTGACGGGTACCACGACCAAGGCGCCCACGTTCAACGGCACCTCCTCGGATGTGGCCCTGCCGGACATCAACTTCGGCACCGCCATGGCGATGTCGCTGTCGATGTGGTTCAAGATGCCCGCCGGGTCGCACGCCGGTGTGCTGTTCTCGTCCTCCGACATGGCGATCGCGGCGACCGCGACCTCCGGAAACTACAACCCGACGCTGTACGTCGGGACAGACGGCAAGCTGTTCGGCCAGTTCTGGTTCAACAACCCGATCGGTGCAGTGAATCCGATCAGCACCTCCACCTCGGTGGCCGACGGCAACTGGCACCACGTCGTGTTCACCGGGTCCGCGGCCACCCAGTCGATGTTCCTGGACGGTGGGCTGGTCGGCAGCGTGAACGGTTGGGCGGCGGGTGGGTCCTCCAGCGCCGCCATGCCGTGGCTGCTCAAGCACAGCTACATCGGCACCGGGTTCCTCGGCGGGCTGCCCTGGCCGGACAACCCGTACACCAACGACGCGAGCACGCTGCACGCGATGTACTTCACCGGGTCGATCTCCCACGTATCGTTCTACAATACGACGCTGACGCCGGCCGACGTGACCAGCCAGTACCAGGCGAAGCAGCGCAGTTCCAGCCTCCTGGCTACTGTCACCCGCCCGTCGGGCAAGGCGTACGCCAGCGTGTCCTACGACCCGCTCACCTCCACCGTCACCCAGATGACCGACGAGAACGGCGGCTCGTGGACGATCAACCCACCCACGGTGACCGGATCCAGCCAGGTGTACCGCGCGTCCGTGCTGGGCGCCGGGCCGCTGGCGTACTACCGGCTCGGCGAAAACGCGGGCGCGGCGGTCGCGCCCAGCGAGGTGAAGTACACCCCGGCGACATACGCCAGCACGACCCTGGGTGGCTCGGGGCCCTTCGCCGATCAGCCGGCCGCCGCGTTCAACGGCACCTCGTCCGCGGTCAACGCGCCCGCCGGGGTATTGCGTTCCGGGGCGAGTTCGCAGGGCTTGTGGTTCTCCACCACGAAGGGTGGTGGCGTCCTGTCGGACTCCCAGTCGGTGCCGCTGGGAAGTACCGGCTCGGGGCAGCCGACATTGTGGGTCGGTGCTGACGGGCGGTTGCGGGGGTTGGCTGCGTCGGGGAATCCGACAGGCCCCTTCCGGGCGGCGCTGCCGATCAACAAGTGCATGGACGACAGCGCCGGTGGCACGACGAACGGCAACAAGGTCCAGGTGTGGGACTGCCAGAACGGCAACGCCAACCAGGACTGGACACTGTATCCGGACGGGTCGGTGCGGGTGTTCGGCAAGTGCCTGGATCTGAGCGCGTACGGGACGACCAACGGCACGAAGGTTCAGTTGTGGGACTGCACCGGGGTGTCGAACCAGGTGTGGCAGCCCTACAACGGCGGGCTGCGCAACCCCGTGTCCGGGCGGTGCCTCGACGACACGAGCGGCAGCACGACCAACGGCAACCAGTTGCAGCTGTACGACTGTCTCGGCAACCCGAACCAGACCTGGACGCAGGCGCTGACCAGCAGCACGACGGTGACGGACGGGAGATGGCACCAGGCGGCGCTGACCACCGACGGCACCACCCAGACGTTGTATCTGGACGGTGCCGTGGCCGGCTCCACGACCGGGTCGGCGTTGACGCCCGCGAGCGCGTCGTACGCGTATGTGGGAGCGGGCGGGACCGGTTCGGGCCTGTCCGGCCTGCCGGCCAACAGCACGGTGTATTTCACCGGCGGCATCGCGGAGGTGGCGTATTACGGGTCGGCGCTGACCGGAGCGCAGGTGGCCGGGCAGTGGACGGCGTCACAGAACTCCGGCGGCCTGTACCCGATCAAGACCGTGACCGTCACCGATCCCGGTGGCGCGAACCTGACCAGCCAGTACGACCCGCTCAACGGCAACCGCCAGATCGCATCCATCGACGGCCTGGGACACAAGACCAGCTACGGGTACGATGCCTCGGGCTTCATGTCCACCGTCACCGACCCCAACGGCGACGTGACCACCACCGGGCACGACACCGACGGCAACCAGGTGTCGCAGACCACCTGCCAGAACCAGTCAACCAGTGCCTGTTCCACCCAGTACATGACCTACAGCCCCAACACCATGGGGGCCGACCAGGCCAAGGGCGCCGCCGTCACCGCCTCCGGCTCGGTGGCATCGACCGCCTGGGCCCCGGCCAACGCCGTCGACGGGAACACCACCTCGGTCAGCGGCGCGAACGGCTGGTCCAGCAACGGCTTCACCGCCGCCGCGAACACCGCCTGGATCCAGGTCAACCTCGGCTCGTCGCGGACCATCGACCGGGTCGACATGTACCCCCGAACCGACCTCATCGGCATGTGTTTCCCGCAGGCGTTCACGATCCAGGTGTCGGCCGACGGCACCACCTGGACGACCGTCACCACCCAGACGAACTACCCGCAGCCCACCCTCCCGGCAGCGGCGTCGTTCGCGTTCACCCCGACCAACGTGCAGTACGTCAAGGTCACGGCCACCACCCTGCGCAAGGACAGCAACGGCACCTACCTCTTCCAACTCGCCGAGCTGGAGGCCCTCAACGACCGGCCGGATCCCACCGCCGGCCAGTTGCTGACCCTGCGCGATGCCCGCTCGTCGTCCGCGACCGACAACACCTACCTCACCAGCTACACCTACGACTCCGTCGGCGATCTGACCTCGGTCACCACCCCGCAGGTCGCCGGGTTCCCCACCGCCCGCAAGCAGACGCTGGCATACACCGACGGCACCACCGTGGCCGCCGCCGACACCGGGTTCGCGCCGGCCGGCCTGCCCTACCGGACGACCTCCCCCAGCGGCGCGGTCAACAGCGTGTCGTATCTGCACAGCGGGGACGTCGCGAGCACCACGGACGCGGCCGGTCTGGTGACCAGGTATGGATACGACAACCTCGGCCGGGCCACCACCAAGACGATCGTCTCCGACACATACCCGAACGGGTTGACGACAACCTTCGCCTATGACGGGTTGAACCAGGTCACCGCCGAGGTCGACCCGCCGGCGACCGACCGGGTCACCGGTGCGGTACACACCTCACACCTGACCACCACGTACGACCTGGACGGCGGTGTCGTCCAGCAGCAGGTGGCCGACGACACCGGAGGAGACGCGTCCCGGATCCGGTCCACCTCATACAACACCCACGACCAGGTCGGCTCGGTGACCGACGCGGTCGGCAACGTCACCTCGTACACGTATGACGGGTACGGCAACAAGGCGTCGGAGACCGACCCCAACCACAACGTCACCAGCTACACCTACGACCCGGACGGCCACCTGCTCACCCAGGTGCTGTCGAACTACACCGGGGATCCGGTCAACCCCCAGCCCGCGGCCCCGCTGACCGAAGAGTCCCGCGCGTACGACCCGGCCGGCCGGTTGGCGTCCATCACCGACTCGATGGGGCGCTCCACGTCGTACACCTATTACGACAACGGCCTACCCGCCACCGCCACCCGCACCGACGCGTCTGGCGCCAACCCCTACGTGCTCAAGTCGGACAGCTACGACCTCGCGGGCAACCTCATCAAAGAGGTGACCAACAACGGCGCAACCACCACGACAACCGGGTACGATGCCGCGTCCAGACCCGTCACCTCGACCGAAGACGCCAGCGGCGTCGACCGCACCACGCAGACCGCGTATACCCCCGACGACAAGGTCGCCGCGATCACCCGCAGCGACAGCACTGGGTCCACGCTGACCACCCGGGCCCTCTACGACCCGATGGGACGCGTCCTGGCGCAGACCGTCGACCAGGGAACCGTCGCCCCCACCGGGCGCTGGAAACTGAACGACGGCACCGGAACCACCGCCGTGGACTCCGCCGGCAACAGCGCCGGCACCGCCACCAGCGGGGTCACCTGGTCGGGCGACCACGGCGGCTCCGCCGCGTTCACCGGCAGCGGCTCGGTCATCGCCACCGCCGGCCCGGTCGTCGACACCACGCAGAGCTTCACGGTGGCGGCGTGGGTGTACCTGACCGCGGCGACCGGTACCAGCGTGGCGGTCAGCCAGGCCGGGACGCAGGTGCCCGGCTTCGACCTGCGCTACGACTCCAGCAACCACTGGGCGATGGCACGCTGGTCGACCGACACCCCGAACCCGGCCACCCGCTACACCGCCCTGTCCACGAGCACACCGGCCATCAACACCTGGACGCATCTGGTCGGCACGTTTGACGCGAACACCGGCACCATGAGCCTGTACGTCAACGGCGCGCTCCAGGGCACCGCGACCGACCCCACCCCGTTCCCGGCCCGGGGCGGGTTGCAGATCGGCCGGAGCATGTTCAACGGTGTACCCGGAACCTACTGGCCCGGCGAGATCAGCGACGTCCAGGTGTACGCGCGGGCCCTGTCGGCCAGCGACGTGACCGCCGTGTACGGAGGATCTTCTCCCGCCCCGGGCGCCGGCGTCGTGCGCACCAGTTGGCAGCTCGACCGGCGCGGCCTACCGGTCAGCATGACCGACCCGAACGGCAACACCACCAGCTACGGCTACGACGAGGCCGGGCACCAGGCGGTCCGCACCGCGCCGGCCGTCGCCACCGAGACCAACGGCGCAACACCCACCCAGGTGCACCCGGTGACCAGCACCGGATACAACACCTTCGGCGACGCGGTCGAAACCCAGGACCCGAACGGGAACACGACAACCACCATCGTCGACGCGGCCGGCCGGAAGGTCTCCCAGACCCTGCCGGCCTACACGCCACCAGGATCGTCCACCCCGACAACAGCGACCGCTGTATACATCTACGACGGCGCGGGCAACCTCACCAGGGTGTCGGACCCGCTGCGCCAGGACACCACATACACCTACGACCAGATGGGCGACGTCGCACGAGTGACCCGCCCCGACGGGGGTATCACCCACACCGTCTACGACACCAACGGAGAAACGCTGGTCGCCACCGACGCGACCGGCGCCACCACCCAGGCCACATACGACGACCTGGGCCGCACCCTGACATCGACCAGGCTGGAACGCTACCCGTCAACGAGCACCGCCGTCACCACCAACTCCTACACCGCGTCGACCACCAACCCCGGCGGCGCGTGGCTCGCATCCAGCACCAGCCCGGACGGTGTGGTCACCCGGTACGGGTACAACGCCCTCGGCGAGACCACCGCAGTGACCGACGGCGCCGGCAACACCACCGGCTACCGGTACGACTTCCTGGGCCGGCGTACCGCCGTGGTGGCACCGGACGCCACCTCCACCACGGTCACCTACGACCAGTCCAACAACCCGATCCAGACCGCCAACCTCGACGCGACCGGCGCCGTACTCACCACCCGCGCCGCGACATTCGACGACAACGGCAACACGCGGTCCGCGACCGACGCCCGCGGCAACACCACCACCTTCACCTACGACCCCCTCAACCAGCTGACCCAGGAAACCCAACCCGCCACCGCGACCACCCCCATCACCACATCTTTCGGGTACGACGCGGCCGGCAACCGCACCCGCTTCACCGACGGGCGCGGCAACTCCTGGATCTACACCTACAACACCTGGAACAAGCCGGAATCCACGCTGGAACCCGCCACGGCCACCTACACCGCTACCGCCGACCGCACCACCACAACCGTCTACGACGCCAACGCCCGGCCCGTGACGCTGGCCCGACCCGGGGGCGTAGGCGTCACCGCCACCTACGACCCGGTCGGCAAGCTGCTCACCCAGTCCGGCACCGGCGCCGAAGCCGCCACCGGCACCCGCACCTTCGGCTACGACCTCGACGGGCGCATCACCTCCGCGCAGACCGCCGCCGCAGACGCACCGGCCACCAACGACACCTTCACCTACAACGACCGGGGCGAACTGCTCACCGCCGCCGGCTCGGCCGGATCCAGCTCGTTCTCCTACAACCCCGACGGGCTGATGACCAGCCGGGCCGACGACTCCGGCACCACCAGCTACACCTACGACAACGCCGATCGGCTGCAGACGCTCGCTGACGCCGCCAGCGGCAGCACCCTGGCGTACGCCTACAACAAACTGTCGCAGGTCGCCACTGTCCAGTACGGCAGCGCCGCCGACAAGCGCACCCTCGGCTACGACAGCCTGCACCGGCTGACCAGCGACCAACTCACCACGGCGGCAGGTGCCGCCATCGGCTCCATCACCTATGGATACGACAGCAACAACAACCTGACCGCGAAGACCACCGCCGGGTTCGGCGCGAACAACCCCACCACCGCCAACACCTACACCTACGACTTCGCCAACCGGCTCACCTCCTGGACCAACGGCACCACCACCGTCGGCTACGCCTACGACGCGTCCGGCAACCGCATCCAGGTCGGGTCCAACGTCTACACCTACGACGCCCGCGACCAACTGACCAGCGACGGCGCCAACACCTACACCTACACCGCGCGGGGCACCCTGTCCGGCCAAGCCACCACCGGCGGCACCACAACCGCCACCACCGCCGACGCGTTCGACCAGGTCACCACCGACGCGGCACAGAACTACACGTACGACGCACTCGGCCGGCTGCTGCACACCGGCGGCGGCAACGTCCACACGCTGACGTACAGCGGCATGGACAACAACGTCGCCAACGACACCACCGCCACCTACTCCCGCGACCCTGCCGGCACCGTCACCGGCGTCGCCTCCGGCGGGGCCGGCCGCATCGTCTGGACCGACCAGCACACCGACGTCGTGGCCATGTTCACGGAATCGGGCACCGGCTTCGCCGGATCAACCAGCTACGACCCGCTCGGCAACCGGCTGACCACCAGCGGCACCATGAGCGGCAACCTCGGCTACCAGTCCGAATGGACCGACGCCACCACCGGCAAGGTCAACATGGCTGCCCGCTGGTACAACCCGGCGGTCGGCCAGTTCCAGAGCAAAGACACCGCCGCTCAGAACCCCGTCCCCAACTCGGCCAATGCCAACCCGTTCGCCTACGTCGAAGACAACCCGCTCACCGGCACCGACCCCACCGGCCACTGGTCCCTGGGCGGCCTCTGGCACGCCGGCGCCTCCTGGGTGTCCAACCACGTCTGGCACCCGATCTACAACCACGTCGTCCACCCGATCATCCACGCCGTGGAAAGCGGCTGGGACTGGGTAAAGCAGCAGGCGCACAACTTCGCGGTCGAGATGCAGCGCCTCCAGGACGCGTTCAACCGCGAAATGGCCCAGTTCAGACGCGAGATGCAACAGATCGAAAACACGTTCAAGGCAGTCAACAACCAGATCCGACAATGGCGCGCAGAGGCCGCCCACGTCGTCACCACCGCCTGGCACAAGACCACCGAGGCGGTGACCACCGGCGTGGTCTTCCTCAAACACCACGCGGCGACCATCGGCGCCTTCGTCGTCAGCACCGCGGTGTTCATGGGCTGCGAGGCCGTCCTCGGCGCCGCCACCGGCGGCGTCGGCGCGGTAGCCGGAGCAGTCGCCTGCGGCGCCCTGTCCGGAGCCGTCGGTGGCCTCGTCAGCCAAGGCGCCAAATGCTTCGACGGACAGAAGGGAGCCTGCTCCGCCGGCTCGTTCCTCAAAGCTGGCGTCGTCGGCGGCGTGGTGGGCGGCCTGTCCGGACTCGGCGGCGCCCTCGGCGGCAAACTGCTGTCCGCGGTCGGCGGCAAGGCCCTGTCCGCGGTCGGCGGCCTGTTCGGCCGCGGCGGTGCCGAGGCGGGTGAAGCAGCCGCCGAAGGCGGCCTCAGCGAGGCCGCAACCAGCACCGCCGACACGGCCGCCGAAAGCGGCGCCGAAGACGCGGCCAACACCAGCGCTGGCGGCGCCGCCCGCGGTGCCGGGGAGAAACCCGCCGCCGAACGCCCCAGCAGCGGGCGCAGCGAGGCCGGTCGGGAATCCGAATCCTCGCCGTGCCCGGCGGGGGTGCCGCACAGCTTCACCGGGGCCACCCCGATCCTGATGGCCGACGGCACCGCCAAACACATCGACCAGATCAAGGTCGGCGACCACATCCAGAATTCGGTACCGGGTCAGACCGGCACACAGACCCACACCGTCGACAAGGTCATCGTCACCACCACCGACCACGACTTCGTCGACGTCACCGTCGCGCCCGGCCCAACGACGGTGCAGCGGGGGAAGGCACGCCGGGCTGCCGTGGCCGCGGCGGTCGCACTGACCGCTGCACTGGCCGGGCCCGCCGCCGCGACTGGGCTGACCGCACAGGCCGGGACCCTCACCACGACCAACCACCACCCGTTCTACGACATCACCCAGGCGGCCTTCGTGGAGGCCGCCAACCTGCACGTCGGAGACCAACTCCAGAGCCCACACGGCGGCGTCTCCGTCACCAACCTGCGCCTCTACCACACCACACAGACCACCTACGACCTGACCATCAACGGCCTCCACACGTACTATGCGGTCGCGGGCAACGTACCGATACTGGTCCACAACTGCGGAGGGTACGACCTTCGCGGGAAGGACCCGGTGAGTGTCGTGCCGGACAACGCCAGCGTTCGAGAGCTAACGCCCGATCCAAATGGCGGCGCGCAGTATGGACTCGAATTCAAGTGGACAAATGAAAATAACCAAACAGTCCGCCTGCGGATTCATGGTCCAGATGGGACCGCACCTCCCGGCTCAAACGCAGCCTCGGGTGACACCTTCCGACTTCAAATCGGCGGCAGGTATCAAGATATCGAGGGGAATCTGTATCCGCGAAATGTGCACAATCCAAACAGTCCGCACTATGACCCTGCTGCGGCAAACGTTACCCATATACCATGGCCTTCGGAGTACCCCGGCTTGTAAGTCAAGGAGGCGTGATATGGCGGTAGGTGCCGACAGATTGGCCGACCTCGTCCGGTCGCTTGCGTCGACCGACCCTGCTAGCCGCGAGGCTGCTTGCGGGACGGTTACTGACTGGATCTCGTCCTTCAGCAAGTACGAGGCCCGCCTGGTCGGAATGCTCCTCGTCACCCTTGCCGGAGCTGAGAAGGCTGGGCCGACCCGGGAAAGCGAACTGCACGCACTTTACGAATTGGCGGATACCGGCGGTATCGACGGCGAGGTGGTAGGGCCTATTCGCCTCCTTGATCGCGGTCTTCTCGGCGTGTCTGAACTCGAATATGTGAAATACCTCGGCGAAGAGTATCTTGGGATGTCCATCGACACTACTCCCTCAGATTGATGGAGTTGTATGTAGTTCTGCTGGCCTGGCGGTCGTCGGGAAGGCGTAACGTTGAAATGCTCACGGGTTGGCCTCAATCCGTCAGAGGGTTTTGATCCCTCGTGACTGATTCGTCTTGACCGTTTTGTCCCCTATGGTTGGGGCTGGTCTGCCGCGTGTCGCTGCAGGCGCGCCGGGTCTCCTGGTGCCGGGGGTTCGTCCTTTCCGGGGTTGTCGGGGTGGGTGTGGCTGGTCACGTCGTGGCGGGCAGGGTGGTCAGGCGGTGCCAGCAGAGGAGGAACGCCGCCGCCCAGGGCCAGGTGTCAGGGATGCTCAGCCAGCGGCGCCGGGCGTGGGTGGTCAGTTTCGCGGGCAGGTGCAGCAGCCGGTAGCGCAGGGTCTGCGGCTCGGCGTCGGCGAGTTCGGATTGGTCGTACAGGCCCAGCAGGCGGGTCGGCGGGTCCAGGCGCTGATGTCGGCGGCGAGGTTGGCCGCCAGGACCCAGCCGCGGTTGACCGTCCAGGACTTCGAGGGCAGGTTGTGCAGGCCCATGGCCTTGTTCGTGCGTACCCGGTCCTCGACCGTGGCGTGGGAACGGTGCACCGCGTCGATCCACTGGGGATGGTGGGAGCCGGCGATACCCCACATCCGGGTGATGTTGGTGGCGACGATGGCGTAGCGCCATCCCGTGGCACGTTCCAGGGCGGTGAGCCTGGCCTTGTGCCGGGCGGCGGGTTTGGTCCGGCGCGTGATCAGTCGCAGGCCGGGCAGCCAGGCCCCGGCGCGGGCGTCCAGACCAGTCAGCTCGGCCACCCCGGCAGCCGTGGCGGCTGTACCGTCCTGGTTCAGGCTGTCGGTCCAGGCTTCCGCAGGCAGAGCCGCGATTGCCTGCTCGTCGACGTCGGTGATCGTCCACCCGACGGTGAACCGTACCGTGCGCCACAGGGTGTTGAGTTGCTGCAGATGCCCCAGCAGTTCGTGGGTGGCGCCGGCACCGTCGATGCGGACCAGGATCTTCGTGCGGTGTTTCGCCGGGATCTGCGCGAACGCCTCGGCGAGGACCCGAACGTGGTCGGCGACCGTGTTCGATCCGGCGTTACCGGGGCGTAGCAGCATCGCCAGGAACTCCTGCGTGTTGGCGCACCACCCGCCCAACGGGTGGAACCCGAAGCCCCGCTTGAACGTCGCCGCAGCCCCCTGCTTGTTACTGTGCGCGGTGATCAGGGTGGCGTCCAGATCGATGACCACCCACCCGGACAGCAGCTTGCCCGCCACCGTCAGCCAGGCGAACCCGCCCACACGCTGGGAGAGTAGGTCCCATACCCGACGGCGGACCCGCGCCCGCGCCTTGGTGATCGCCGCCAGAGCGGACGGATCGAGTCCGGCAAGAGCCCGGCGAACCGTGGAGTCCGACGGCGGGTCACCGAACACCCCCACCTGATGAGCCAGCAGGCTGATATCGGCCACGCTGGTCGCGCCGAGCACAATCGAGACGGCCAAGGCCACCAGGACCGTTCCCC
>DATEJJ010000307.1:0-10488 GCA_035278125.1 Rugosimonospora sp. | reverse complement strand
CGCCGGACGGGCTGTGCGCCGAGGTGCGCGCGGCGGCCGGGCGGCGCGCGGTACCGGTGCTGGGCATCACGGGTACCGGCGGCTCGGGCAAGTCCTCGCTGACCGACGAGCTGGTCCGCCGGCTGCGCGTGGACCAGCAGGACAAGCTCCGGGTCGCGGTGGTCGCGGTGGACCCGAGCCGGCGCAAGGGCGGTGGCGCGCTGCTGGGCGACCGCATCCGGATGAACGCCCTCACGCCGGCGCACGTGTACTTCCGGTCGCTGGCCACCCGGGCCGCGCGGCAGGAGCTGCCGGAGCCGCTCGCCGACGTGATCGCGGCGTGCCGGGCGGCGGGGTACGACCTCGTCATCGTGGAGACGCCCGGCATCGGGCAGGGCGACGCGGCGATCGTCCCGTACGCGGACGTCGCGCTGTACGTGATGACGCCGGAGTTCGGCGCCGCGTCGCAGCTGGAAAAGATCGACATGCTGGACTACGCGGACGCGGTGGCCATCAACAAGTACGAGCGCCGCGGCGCCGAGGACGCGCGCCGGGACGTGGCCCGCCAGCTCGTCCGCAACCGGGGCGACTTCGGTACCCCGTACGAGCGGATGCCGGTCTTCGGCACCAGCGCGGCCACCTTCAACGACGACGGCGTGACCGCGCTGTACCAGCACCTGCGCGGGCTGCTCGCCGAGCGGGGACTGCCGGTCGCCGAGGGCACACTGTCCACTGTGGAGGTACGCGCGTCCACCCGGATCCAGCAGGTGGTACCGCCGGCCCGGGTGCGCTACCTGGCCGAGATCGCGCAGACCGTACGCGGGTACCGGGCGGAGACCGAAGCGCAGGTGGAGGTGGCCCGCCGCCGGCAGCACCTGGCCACCGCCCGGGACCTGGGTGCGCGAGTCGACGAACTGTACGCCGAGGCGGACGCGGCGCTGACTCCCGAGTCAGGCGAACTGCTGGCCGGCTGGCCGGAGACCGTCGCCGCCTACGCCGCCGACGAACTGGTCGTACGGGTGCGGGACAAGGAGAACCGCACCCCGCTGTGGCGCGAGTCGCTGTCCGGCTCGCGTATCCCGCGCGTGGCCCTGCCCCGGTACGCCGACGACGGCGAGCTGCTGCGGTACCTGCGGCTGGAGAACCTGCCCGGCCGGTTCCCGTACACCGCCGGGGTTTTCCCGGTGAAGCGGGACGGCGAGGACCCGGCGCGCATGTTCGCCGGCGAAGGCGACGCCTTCCGTACCAACCGCCGCTTCCACCTGCTCGCCAAGGATGCCAAGGCGACCCGGCTGTCCACCGCGTTCGACTCGGTCACCCTGTACGGCCGCGACCCGGACACTCGGCCCGACATCTACGGCAAGGTCGGCACCTCCGGCGTGTCCATCGCGACCGTCGAGGACATGAAGGCGCTCTACGACGGATTCGACCTGTGCGCACCGTCCACATCGGTCTCCATGACGATCAACGGCCCGGCCCCGACCATCCTCGCCTTCTTCTTCAACGCCGCCATCGACCAGCGCCTGGCCGCGTTCGAGGCATCGCACGGCCGCGCGCCCGACCCCGACGAGGCAGCCGAGATGCGGGCCTGGGTGCTGCGGAGCGTGCGGGGTACCGTGCAGGCCGACATCCTCAAGGAGGACCAGGGCCAGAACACCTGCATCTTCTCCACCGAGTTCAGCCTGCGCATGATGGCGGACATCCAGGAGTGGTTCATCCAGCAGCAGGTGCGGAACTTCTACTCGGTGTCCATCTCCGGGTACCACATCGCCGAGGCGGGCGCGAACCCGATCAGCCAGCTCGCCTTCACCCTCGCCAACGGCTTCACCTACGTCGAGTCGTACCTCGCCCGGGGCATGGCCGTGGACGACTTCGCGCCGAACCTGTCCTTCTTCTTCTCCAACGGTATGGACCCGGAGTACACCGTGCTCGGCCGGGTGGCCCGGCGGATCTGGGCGGTCGCCATGCGGGAGCGGTACGGCGCCAACGAGCGCTCGCAGAAGCTCAAGTACCACGTACAGACCTCGGGCCGGTCGCTGCACGCGCAGGAGATGAGCTTCAACGACATCCGCACCACGCTGCAGGCGCTGACCGCCATCTACGACAACGCGAACAGCCTGCACACCAATGCGTACGACGAGGCGGTCACCACGCCCGGCGAGGAGTCGGTACGCCGGGCGCTGGCGATCCAGCTCATCATCAACGAGGAGTGGGGCCTGGCCCGCAACGAGAACCCGTTGCAGGGTTCGTACATTGTGGACGAACTCACCGACCTGGTGGAGGCGGCGGTACTGGTCGAGTTCGACCGGATCACCGAGCGCGGCGGGGTACTCGGCGCGATGGAGACCGGCTACCAGCGCGGCCGAATCCAGGACGAATCCATGCTGTACGAGCAGCGCAAGCACGACGGCAGCCTGCCCATCATCGGGGTGAACACGTTCCGCAACCCGCACGGGGACACCCAGCACGGCCCGCTGGCGCTGGCCCGGGGTACCGAGGAGGAGAAGCAGTCTCAGCTGCACCGGCTGCGCGACTTCCACGACCGGCACCGGGACGAGGCACGCGCGGCGCTGGCCCGGCTGCGCGAGGCGGCCACGGGCGGGGAGAACGTGTTCGCGGTGCTGATGGACGCGGCCCGGGTCTGTTCGCTGGGCCAGATCACCGACGCCTTCTTCGAGGTGGGTGGGGAGTACCGCCGCAACGTCTGAGCTGAGCCGGCTCAGTTGCGCTGAGCCGGCTCAGGAGGCTGCGGCCTCTGCCCAGGCGGCCTCCTCGGCGGCCTTGTGCGCCAAGCCTTCCCGGCCGTCGTAGCGGCGGAACGCCGGCAGCGCCACCGCGCACAGCACCGTGCCCGCCATGCACAGCAGCCCGCCCGACACCACCGAACCCGTCAGCCCGAGCAGCCGCGCCGCCAGCCCCGACTCCAGGTTGCCCAGGGTCGGGCCGGTCGAGTACGACAGCATCTCGATCCCGGCCAGCCGCCCGCGCAGGTGGTCCGGGATCGTCTGGTTCCACACCGTCATGCGGAAGATCCCGGAGACCATGTCGGCGAAGCCGGCCAGCATCAGCATCGCGATCGCCAGCCACAACACCCGGGCCAGGCCGAAGCCGACGATCGCCGCGCCCCACGCGCCGGCCGCGACCAGGATGGCAACACCATGCCGGTGTACCCGCGCCGCCCAGCCGGAGGTGAGCGTCGCCAGCAACGCACCCGCCGACGCCGCCGCGTAGATCGGGCCGAGCACGGCGGGGCCGCCCAACCGGTCGGCGATGAACGGGAACAGCGCCTGCGGCATGCCGAAGAACATCGCGTTGATGTCGACGAGGTACGTGCCGAGGAGTTCGGGGCGGCCTCGCGCGTACCGCAGGCCGGTGGCGACCGAGCGCAGCGACGGTCGCTCCGCGGCGACCGGCGGGGGCGCGGCGCGCATACGGGACAGGCAGGCCAGCGACACGGCGAAGGTGGCCAGGTCCACGGCGTACGCGCCGCGCAGCCCGGTGCTGGCGATGAGCACACCGGCCAGGGCCGGGCCGCCGAGCGAGGCGACGTGCATCCGCAGCGCCTGCAACGAGGCGGCCGCGGTGATCTGCTCGGGCGGTACCAGGCGGGGCAGCAGCCCGTCCAGCGCCGGCCGCTGGATGCCGTCGATCGCGGCGGTCGCGCCGGCCACCACGTACAGCAGCCACAGGTACGGGTGCGGGGCGAACGTGTTGAGCAGCAGCGCGCCGGTGAGCGCGGTGAACGCGAGTTCGCCGATGACGATCAGCCGGCGGCGGTCCGCGTAGTCGGCGAGCGCGCCGCCGACGAACGCCATGAACAGCAGCGGTACCAGCTCGGCCAGGCCCAGCAGGCCGACCGCGACCGGGGAGCCGGTCAGCCGGGCCACCTGGTACGGCACGGTGACGTAGGTGATGAACGAGCCGAGGCCGGAGACGCCGGACGCGGCGAACACGAGGCGGAAGTCCCGCGAGCCGCGCAGCGGTGTGAGGTCCAGGGCCAAGTGCCGTCTCATCCGGCCGATGATCCGGCACGCACGAGCCCCGCCGCGACGGGTTTACCGGTCACGGCGGGGCCATCCGGGTGCGGCTACCTGCGGTTGGTGGACGGGCCGTAGGTGAACACCGCGGCCGTGGTCTGGCCGCTGGTACCGCCGGGGGTGGTGACCTGGACGGTCACCGTGCCCGGCGCGTGCTTGGGCAGGGTCACGCGGATCTGCCCGTCGGACAGTTGGGTGAAGGCCACCGCGACCCCGGCCACCGTGACCCTGGTGGTGCCGCCCAGGGAGGTGCCCTGGATGACGACCGTGGTGGCCACCCCGGACGGGCTGCCGGTCACGCTGAGCCCGGTGACCACCGGCGCCGGCGGCAGCGAGTAGGTGAACTGGGTACCGGTCGGGCTGGTCCCGCCCGGCGTGGTGACCTGGATGTCCACCGCGCCGGCGGTGTGCGTCGGCAGGGTGACCCGCAGCTGCGTGTCGGAGACCTTGGTGAAGCTCAGCGGGGATCCGGCCGCGGTGACCCGGGTCGCCGCGGTGAAGCCGGTACCGGTGATCGTCACCGTGCGGGCCGCGTTGGTGAACCCGGTGGCCGGGCTGAGCCCGGTGATGGCCGGTACCGGCGGTGCCACGTAGGTGAACTGGGTACCGGTCGGGCTGGTCCCGCCCGGCGTGACCACCTGCACGTCGACCGCGCCGGCGGCGTGCGTGGGCAGCGTTGCCCGGAGCTGCGTGTCGGAGAGCCGGGTGAACGGCACGCTGGTCCCGCCCAGGGTCACCCGGTTCGCGCCCTTGAGGTCGGTACCGGTCAGCGTGACCGTGCTGGTCGTGTAGGTGGGACCGCTGGTCGGGCTCATCGACGTGATCGCGGGTGCCGGCGGGTTGACGTAGGTGATCTGGTCGCCGCTGCCCGTGGTGCTGGTCCCGTACGCCGTCTTGACCGTGACGTCGTACTGGCCGGCGGTCATGGCCGGCGCGACGAACTGCAGCGAGGTGGGCGACAGCACCCGGACCTGGGTACCGGCGGTGGTACCCACCTTGACCGTGGGCGAGCCGGTGAAGCTGGTACCAGTGACGGTCACGGTGCTACCACCGAAGATCGTGGTACTGCCCGGGCTGACCGCGGTCACGGCCGGCGCGGGCGGCGTGTACGTGAACGCGCTCGCGGTACCGCCGGCGCTGGTGCCGCCGGGGTTGGTCACGGTCACCGAGACCGCGCCGGGGTCGTGCGCGGGTGCGGTGGCCACCAGCTTGGTCACGCCGCTGGTGGAGCTGGACGTGAACTGCGCGCTGGCCGAGCCGAAGTTCACCGCGGTGGCGCTGCCCAGGTTCGAGCCGCTGATGGTCACCGAGGTACCGGCCGGGCCGGTGTGCACGGTCAGGCCGGACACGGTGGGCGCGGCGACCGTGTTGCCGCCGGGGGTACGCAGCCCGCTGATCGTGTACGCCGACTGCACGTCGGTCTGCAGGAACGCCCAGGACAGGTGCGCGTCGCCGGACGTGCCCCACCAGGTACCCCAGGAGTTGCGGATCCAGATGCCCTGCGCGTCGTAGCCGACCGCGGTGACCATGTGGCCGCCCAGGCTGGTACCGGTGAGCGTGTTGTAGAGGACGTTGGCGCCCATGTTCATGAAGTCCTGGTACACCTGGAAGGTGATGCCGACCGGGGCGCCGGACGCGAGCGCGGTCTCGATGGCGGTCTTGCCGGCGAGGCCCTGGTTGGCCCCGACCCACAGGGTGTTCCATCCAGTGATCTTGTAGCTGGCCGCGTTCGTGATCTCGGCCTGGGTCGGCGGGGTCTGCCAGGTGTACATGCCCTGGGAGTAGTCGTCCTGGGTGTCCACGCCGTTGTTCTGCGCCTCGGTGAACGCCGATGCGGGGTACAGGCCCGCGTTGGGTGCGCCGCCGGGCGCCACCACCCGCATGTACAGGTACAGCGGCGCGTATGGCGCGCCCGACGCGCTGGTGGTGTTGGCGTAGTAGCCCATCATCCCGTGCGCGATGGTCCATGCCACGCAGGAGCCGATCTGGCCCTGGTCGCCCACGGCGGGCATGTGCGACCTCAGGTCGACGCTGTCCGGCAGCACGCGCGGCCGGAACGCGTGCTGCAGGGCCGCGCTGATCCGGGGTCCGGAAACGACGACGCCGCCGACGTTGTGTGGCAGCGGGCCGGGTCGGGCGGCGAAGGTCGCCGTGCCCGACAAGACAGCGGCGCAGACCGCGACCAAGGTTATTGAGGCACGCCTCAACGTGGGGACAAGATGGCGCATCCTTGCTCCTCGCCGGTGGGGGATTCCTGGCGCCGCGCTCGGAGCGCGGGTTCCGTTCCATCGGACGAGTGCGGCGCGTAGCTGAGGAATTTCGGAAAGTAGTCCCGGGGATCGGCTCAACCTGCTAGGAGGCCGACCGATACCCGCCGCACCGGCCACACGGGTCACACTGGACGGGTGCTCTCCGTACGCCTCGCCGCCGCGCTGCGCGACGCCGGGCTCGGCTGGAAGCCCGTGCGCGGCGACCGGTTCGTGCTCCCCGACCGGGACATGGACGACGAGATATTCGTGCTCAGCGACATGACCGTCGAACTGCACGAGTTACCCGAGGGGCAGGTGATCGGCTTCAACGGCACCACCGAGTGGGCGCTGGACGACGTGCACAAGGACGAAGTGCTGTGGCTGCCGCGCGAGGACCAGCTGCGCGGGCTGCTCGGCCGCACGTTCCAGCGGCTGGACCGGGTGGACGGGCAGTACCGGGTGGTGGCCACGATCGGCGGTGACGTGACGGAGGTACGCGCGGCCGACCCGGAGGAGGCGTACGGCGAGGCGCTGCTGCGCCTGATCGCGTACGCGTCCGCCGGGCTGTGACGGGCCTGCTCAGAAGTCGGCGAACAGGTACGGGGTCCGGCGCGGGAAGAGGGTACGCAGCCCGTCGAGCGCCTCGGCCGGTACCTCGCCCAGCCCGCGTACCGCCAGCTCCACCGGGTCCAGCACGCCGTACACGAGGGCGGCGAACCCGGCCGAGGTGAGGGTCGCGGTACCGGCGCCGCCCGGGGTGACCTCCAGCGCGCCGGTACCGCCGTCGAGCAGGTAGCTGCCCGCGATGAACGGGTCGTCCACGATCCGCACGCTGGCCCGGCCGGTACCCACCGGGAGCCCGGCCAGCGCCGGCACGGACAGTACCCGTGCCATCGGCGCCCGCGCGGTGGGCGAGGACGTGCGCGACTCGGTGTGGGTGGTGAGATCCGTCGCCCAGAGCTCAGGCTGCTCGTCTGGCGGCACCGTCACCACCACCCGGGCCACCTGGTCCACGTGCCGGGCGAAGAACCCCAGCAGCAGCGCCCGCCCCACCGGCCCCAGCGCGAGCAGGTGGTCGGCGACGAGGTCCCCGCCGAACGCGTCCACCCGGTACGTCACCGCCCCCACCGTCTCGCCGTCCACCCGCGCGGTGACCAGCCAGCGGTCGTCCTCGTGGCGCCACCGCTCGCCGCGCTCGGGCGAGTACAGGGCGAAGCCGTGCCGGTGCGGCAGCAGCCGCTCCAGGAAGGCGCGGTACTCCGGGTACCCCTCGCCGCTGCGCTGCCAGCCGATCTCGCCGGGCAGTCCGGCGCGCAGGAACGGCGCGAGTTCGGCCGTGTCGAGCGTCACAGTCCGGACCTGAGGCAGGCCCACGTACCCGAACCGCTGGTAGAACGACGGCCGGAACGGATAGAGCGCGCTCACCGGGTACCCGCCGTCCCGGAGCTGGCCGAGGAGCCGGGTGAGCAGCGTGCGGACGTGGCCCTGCCGCCGGGCCAGCGGGTGGGTGGCCACGCCGCAGATGCCGGCCATCGGGACCGTGCGGCCGCGGACGTTCTGCGTCATCGGCGTGGCGACCACGGTCGCCACCGGCGCGCCGTTCTCCACTGCGACGAGCGTCACGTCCGTGCTGGCCGGCGGGCGTTGTCCGGGCAGCTGCTCCAGCTCTGCCAGGGACTTCGGGGACGCCTCGAACGCGTACAACTGCAACGGCCGTGAGCTGGTCAGCAGTTCTTCACCGGCAATCTGCCTGATCTTCATACCGATCATTCCATGCAGACCGGACCATCTCCCACAAGAGAATGGGGGTGTTCACATCACGTATCGACACAGCTACCATCTGTCCGAGCTGTGCGAGAAGACCGGTTGTGTGGGGGAGGGGCTCCGGGTGGAACGACGCTGCCTGCTTCCGGAGGATGTCCGGGCGCACAACCGGGGGCTGCTCCTCCGGTTGGTCAAGGAACAGGGTCCACTGTCGCGCCGGGAGCTCGCCCGGTACACGGGGCTGTCCATCCCGACTGTCGCGACCATCGTGACCGAGCTGCTGAGTCGGGGCTACGTCGTGGAGTCCGCCACCGCCGCGCGCTCCAACCTGCGCGGGCCGCGCGCGTCGCAGGTGGCGCTGGTACACGGGGCCGCCACCGTGCTGGGGGTGGACATCGGGGTGGAGCGGGTACAGCTCGGCGTGTCCGACCTGTCCGGCCACGTACCCGAGGTGGTGGAGGTGTCGCTCGCCGGCGCCGGTACCGACGGTGAAGCGCTGGACGCGGTGATCGCCGCGGCCCGTCCCCTGGTCGAGCGGGCGGGCTCGCGGATGTGCGGGATCGGCGTGGGCTTCCCGGGGCCGGTCGACCAGGCCGGGCGCAGCAGCGTGTCCTCGCTCCCGCTCGGCTGGCGGGACGTGGCCATCGCGGACGCGTTCGAGGCGGCGTTCAACGTACCGGCCATGGTCGAGTACAACGTGCGCGCGATGGCGCTGGCCGAGGCGTACCACGGGCTGGGCCGGCAGGCGGAGAACCTGCTCTATGTCCAGGTGGGCGACGGGGTCGGCTTCTCCTTCGTGGTCAGCGGGGTGCCGTTCCGGCAGGGCGCGCACGGCGTCTCCGAGCTGGGCCACTACCAGGTCACGCAGGACGGCCCGCGCTGCGTCTGCGGCTCGATCGGCTGCCTGGAGGTACGCCTGGCCGAGCCGTACCTGCGGCACCGGCTGCGCCACCTGGCCCGGACCTGTCCGGCGCTGGGCCACGCGCTGCGCCGCGGGCTGTCCCCGCTGGACGCGCTGGACGTGGCGGTACACGCGGGCGAGGCGCACGCCGAGGCGGTACTGGACGACTTCGTGGAGCACCTGAGCACCGCGATCGCGTTGAACGCCAACGTGTTCAGCCCCACCCGGGTGGCGCTGGGCGGCATCCTGGCGGACGCGCCGAAGGCGGTGATCACCCGGCTGGCCACCGCGACGTACGCCCGCATCTGCCTGGTACTGCGCGACACGGTGCAGATCGAGCCGTCCACGCTCGGCCCGTACGCCGGCGTGCTGGGCGCCGCCACGTACGCGCTGGACCACCTGATCTACCGGGGCAGCCCCGGCCTGCCGAACTGAGCGGGGCCCGTCAGCCGACCGGGCCCTTGATCAACCGGATCGACGAGTTGTGGTCCTGTCCACCCTGGTCGGTCCACCCGACCCGGACCCGGTCGCCCGGGTGGCGGTTGTCCAGAAGCTCGGTGAGCTGGTTGGCGGAGGTGACCGCCTGGCCGTTGACCGAGTTGATCACCGCGCCCGCGCCCAACCCGGCCGCCGCCGCGGGCGAGCCGGACACCACGCCGACCACGGGCGCGCCCGGACCGCCGCCGTTGTCGCCGGTACCCACCTGGACACCCAGGAAGCCGGTCGCACCAATGTGGATCTTGCTGGACGCCTGGCCGGCGATGATCTGGTGCGCGATGTCCAGCGCCTGGTTGATCGGGATGGCGAAGCCGGTGCCACCGGACGCCTGGTACCGGAACCCGACCGAGGCCGCGGTATCGATGCCGATCACCTGGCCGGTGTTGTTCACCAGCGGGCCGCCGGAGTCGCCGGCCTGGATGTTCGCGTCCACCTGGATCAGCCCGGTGAGCTGCTCCGAACTGCCGGTACCCTCGTCGGTCGCGGTGATCGACTGGTTCAGCGCGCTGACCGTACCCGGTGCCACCGCCGGGGTACCGCCCGCGCCGCCGGCGTTGCCGATGCCGAGCACCGCGTCACCGACCCGTACCCGGGACGAGTCGCCGATGGACGCGGTCGGCAGGCCGGACGCGTTGCGCATCTGCACCACCGCGACGTCCTCGGTGCGGTTGTACCCGACCACGGTGCCGGTGAAGGTGCGGCCGTTGCTCACCTCGGTCACCGAGATGCTGGTCGAGCCGGCCACCACGTGGTTGTTCGTCAACACCAGGCCGGACCCGCTGATGACGATGCCGGTACCGGCGGCCCGCCCGCTCTGGAAGCCGAGCAGCGTGTTGATGTCGACCACGAAGCGGTCCACCCGGGCCGCGATCGAGTTGCTGTCCAGCGTGGCGCTGCCGCCGCCGGAACCGGGCGCGGCGGCGGACGGCCCGGCCGCCATGGGCGCGTTGCCGGCGCGGGTACCGGTGGCCGAGGCGGTCGGCCGCAGTACCCGCCCGAGCCCGACCACCACGCCGGTGGCGGCCACCATGAGCAACAGGACAATCGCGAGTACGCCCGC